>DATGHU010000016.1 GCA_035307765.1 bacterium
TGCGTCGGACAGGTGTGACTTGGCGGTTGCATCAGTTCGATTCGCCGTCTGGGGTGGGAATCCCTAGCATTTCGCACGTATCTCACCCAAGAAATCCTTATTTTACTTGGGTTTGCAGCAACGTATTTCATGGCGAACTAACTAACCTCTCGCGCCGGTAGGTCGGAGCGGCGGGCGTCCCGAGAGAAGGGTGTCCCGCCGCTCTGATTTCTTCGATTCGAACATGGAACAGGGAACGTAGAGACCGAGAGGGCAACTCGGCTCCGCGGCCGACCGAATGGGACGCCGGCCGGGCCGATCCCGACCCCCTCGCCTACTGCACTTTCGCGCGGGCCGCCACCGACCAGGTCTCTACGACCCGACCCTGCCTCGTGCAGACGAGACGCTCGGCCAGATTGACGGTGGGGCAGACGTGGGCCGGGATGACGTGGACGAGGTCCCCGACGCGAAGCCGGCGGGCTTCTTCGGTGAGTTGGACTCGGCCGTGTTCCTCCCACAGCCGGTCGATCTGGCAATCCGGGTAGTCGCGGAGGGCCCCGTAGCTGTCGCCGCGGCTGCTGAAGGGTCCCCGTTCCGCCGTGAGGGCCTTGCTCCCCGCATCCAGCACGGCGACCCCGATCGACGGACGGCTGATCACCCGGGTCAACACGGTGAGGGCGCAGTCCTCGGGCGCGGCGGATCCCCAGCGGATCTGGGTCGCATCGTTGAAGACGTAGGTCCCCGGCCGGATCTCGGTGACCCCCTTCACCCGTCCGGCGCTTCTTCCGGTGGGGGTTGAGCCGACGCTGATCTCCTCGATCTCCACCCCCGCCTGCCGGAGGTGGTCCGCTTCCCTCACCATGATCTCGCCCTCCTCACGACCGGCCGCCTCGAGATCGGGCCGGTACCCGCGATAGGTGAAGATCCCGGCGATGCGGAGCCCGCGCATGCGGGACACCCGGCCGGCCAGCGTCCGCAGGTCGTCCCCCGGCAGGACACCGCACCTTTCCAGCCCGGTGTTCACCTCGAGGAGGACGTCCAGCGTCGTCCCGGCCTCGGCCGCCGCCCGCGCCAGCGGTTCGGCCCCTTCGACCGAGTCCACCCCGATCCGCACCCGGATCTCGCGGGCTAAATTGATGAGGCGAGGGAGTTTGGCGGCCCCGACCACCTCGTAGGCGAGGAAGATGTCGTGAACGCCCGCACGTGCCATGATCTCCGCCTCGCCGATCTTGGCGAGGGTCAGGCCAACCGCGCCCGCCGCGATCTGCCGCTTGGCGATCTCCACGCACTTGTGGGTCTTCCCGTGGGGACGGAGCTTGACCCCAGCCTCCCGTGCAAATGCCGCCCAGCGGGAAATGTTCCGTTCCAAGCGGTCGAGGTCCACGATCAGTGCCGGGGTGTCCAAGGCGTCCAGCGCCTCGGCCCTCTGCAGCGCCTGTTCCGGTTCGAGTTTCCGCGCCATCTGCATCCTCCCCGCTGTGCGGCGGCCTTCTTGACGCGCCCCCGTCCAAGGAAAGATTCTGTCGGGGGCGGGTCAATCCCTACGATCTGGGAAGTGATGGACGGTCCGGGACGCTCCGCCGCCCCACCCCCTGGGCCCCGCGCCGTCGAGAGGTCTCCACCGCACCGCAGCGTACTAGGTGGTTGGATGCAGAGTGGGTCCTGCGCTAATGAGGGTCGGGCGGGAGGGATGGAGATGGCAACGCACAAGGTGGCGGTGATCACCGGTGCCGGCCGGGGGATGGGGGCCGCCGCCGCCGCCGAACTCGCCGGGCGCGGGTATCGGCTGGCCGTCATGTCCCCTTCCGGCGCCCCGGAGGTGGCGAAAGCGCATCAGGCCTTGGGTGTGGCGGGTTCGGTGTCGATCCCCGCGGACCTGGACCGGCTGGTCGACGCCACCTTGGTGCGCTACGGTCGAATCGACGCGGTCGTCAACTCCACCGGCCATCCGCCCCGCGGCAAGCTGCTGGAGCTCTCCGATGCCGATTGGCTCGCCGGGGTGGACCTGCTGCTGCTGAACGTCGTGCGGATGGCGCGCCTCGTCACCCCGGTATTCCTGCGCCAGGGGAGCGGGAGCATCGTCAACGTGTCAACGTTTTCGGCGTTTGAGCCGAGCCTCGCATTTCCGGTGTCCTCCGCGCTGCGGGCCGCGCTGGCCGGATTCACCAAGCTGTACGCGGACGAATACGCGTCCCGCAACATCCGGATGAACAACATCCTGCCGGGGTTCGTCGAAAGCTATCCTGTGGATGCCGACACCGTGCGGCAGATCCCGATGGGCCGCGCCGGGAAGCTGGGGGAAATCGCCACCACCATCGCCTTCTTGTTGTCGGACGAAGCCGGCTACATCACCGGCCAGAACCTCCGGGTCGATGGGGGCCTCACCAGATCGGTGTAAGCCGAGGACGGCCGCCGGCACGCGGTGGGGAGCGTGGGCGACGATGGCGGGGCTCACCCGATCACGCCTCTGCGCCGCAGATCGTCGATTCGACCTTCATCGTAACCCAGGCCGGTGAGGACCTCACGAGAGTGCTGTCCCAGATCGGGCGGGGCGCCGCAATTGGCCGCCCGTTCCCCGTCAATCGCGACCGGGAGATCGATGAGCTTCAGGCCGTCGATGTCGGGATGCACCACCGGCATCAGCAGCCGCAGCGCCTCGATCTGTGGATCGACGGCGACGTCATCCAACGTCCTGATCCGGCTGCACGGGATCCGCTGCGCCAGCAGGATTTCCTCCCACCGCGCGGCCGTGTTCGTGTGCAGGCGGGCTTCCAGAGCCTCGTGCAGCACCTCGCGGTTGGCGATGCGCGCCGCGTTGGTGCGAAACCGTTGATCGTCCTCGAGGCCCGTCAGCTCGAGTGCGCGGCACAGCCGAGCAAAGATCTGGTCGTTGGGGGCCGCCAGCTGCAGAAAGCCGTCCTGTGTGGCGAAGGCCTCGTACGGGGCGATCATCGGCGATCGGGAACCCATCCGGCGGGGGATCTTGCCCGTGGCCAGGTACCCCGGCAGATGATATCCGATCCAGGCCACCCCGACTTCGAGCAGGCTCGTGTCCACCCGGCTTCCGCGCCCGGTGCGCTGCCGCTGATAGAGGGCGCCGAGGATCCCGAGCGCCCCCCATATGCCTGCCCCCATGTCGACGACGGAGGGGCCGACGCGGACCGGGGGACCGGTGGCTTCCCCGGTCATGCTCATGATGCCGGAGTACGCTTGGATGATGGGGTCGTAGGCGGGTCGGTCTCGGTGCGGCCCCCGGGTGCCGAAACCGGTAATCGAACAGTAGATCACGCGGGGGTTGTCGGCCGAGACCTGCTCGTACCCCAACCCCCGTTTCGAGAGGCTCCCAACCCTGAAGCTCTCGACGAGCACGTCGGCCCGCGCGGCCAGGCGGCGGACGATGGCCGTGCCGTCCGCATCATCCAGGTTCACGGCGACGCTCTTTTTGTTCCGGTTGAGGCCGAGATAGGTGGTGCTGTGTCCGTTCCACGCCGGCGGCCGCCACTCCCGGGTATCGTCCCCACCCCCCGGGCGTTCGATCTTGATCACCTCGGCTCCGAGATCGCCGAGGATCATCGTGCAGTACGGTCCGGCGACGTTCCTGGTCAGGTCGAGGATGCTGAGCCCGTCGAGGATGCCGGCCACGAGCCTACCCCGCGGCGTTGGGGTGCGGCCGGCTGCGGAGGGGAGAGGTGCCGCGCTTGTATGCCATCACCGTCCGCTCGTATTCGATCACCACCGTCCCATCCTGTGTGTACCCGCGTGTCCGAAACCGGACGATCCCCACGTTGGGGCGGGACTGGGATTCGCGCTTCTCTAAGACTTCGCTCTCCGCGTAGAGCGTGTCCCCCACGAAGACCGGGTGGGGGAGCCGAACGCGATCCCAACCCAAATTGGCGAAGGCGTTCTCGCTGATGTCGATGACCGACATGCCGGTCACCAACGCCAGGGTGAACGTGCTGTTCACCAGGGGTTTGCCGAACTCGGTCTGCGCGGCGTAGGCGTAGTCGAAATGCACGCGGTTGGTGTTGAGCGTGAGGTGGGTGAACCAGATGTTGTCGGCGTCGGTGATCGTCCGTCCGTAGGGGTGCTCGTAGACGTCGCCGACGTGGAAGTCCTCGTAGTACCGCCCCTCGCGCATCGACCGATCGGGCATCGCCCCTCCCCCTGGGCCTCCTCAGTAGGAACGCGGCAGGCCCAGCACGTGCTGCGCCAGATAGGCGAGCACCAAATTGTTGCTCACCGGCGCGATCGTGTACAGCCTGGTTTCCCGGAACTTCCGCTCCACGTCGTAGTCGGCGGCAAAGCCGTACCCGCCGTGGGCATCCAGGCAGGCGTTGGCCGCCTCCCAAGCGGCGTCCGCGGCGAGCAGCTTGGCCATGTTGGCCTGCGGGCCGCACGGCGCGCCGCGTTCGAACAGCCACGCCGCCTGGAACCGTACCAGGTTAGCGGCCTCCAGGTGCGCGTGGGCCAGGGCCAGAGGGAACTGGACGCCCTGGTTGGCGCCGATCGGCCGTCCGAAGACGACTCGCTCGCGCGCGTACTTGCTCGCCCGCTCGATAAACCACCGCCCGTCGCCGATGGATTCTGCGGCGATCAGGATGCGTTCCGCGTTCCACCCGTCGATGATGTAGCGAAATCCCATCCCCTCCTCGCCGATCAGGTTGGCAGCGGGGACCTCTAGGTCGCTGATGAACAGCTCGGTGGAGTGATGGTTCATCATCGTCCGGATTGGTTTGATCTGGATCGTCCCCCTTCCCACCGCCTCGCGGAGGTCCACCAGAAAGACGGACAATCCCCTGGTTTTGTCCTTGAGCTCGTCGTACGGGGTCGTGCGGGCCAGCAACAGCATAAGATCCGACTGCTGTGCCCGCGAGATGAAGACCTTCTGCCCGTTCACCACGTACCGGTCGCCCCGCCGTACGGCGGTGGTTTGGGTCCGCGTGGTCTCGGAGCCGGCCCCCGGCTCGGTCACGCCGAACGCCTGGAGCCGGAGCTCCCCGGAGGCGATCTTGGGCAGCCAGCGGCGTTTCTGTTCGCCGTCCCCGTGCCGGAGCAGCGTCCCCATGATGTACATCTGTGCATGGCACGCCGCGGCGTTGCCGCCGGAGTGGTTGATCTCCTCGAGGATCAGCGAAGCTTCCAGCATCCCCAGGCCGGTTCCGCCATACTCCTCGGGGATGAGCGCTGCCAACCAGCCTCCCTGCACCAGCGCCTGCACAAACGCGTCCGGATACCCCGCCGTGCGGTCCAGCTCGCGCCAGTAGCCGTCGGGGAACCGCTGGCAGAGATCGCCGATCGCCTGACGGATCAACTTCTGTTCTTCGGTCAGGTCGAAATCCATCCCGCCGTCATCCCCCTCCTTGGTCAGCGCGGTTAACGGTGGATCGGCGACCCGCCCCGCCGCGCCGCAGGGTCCTCCCCCATGCGGTCGCGGCCGGACGGACCGCGGTCGCCCACGTCCGGTCGGTCCCGGTGGTGGGGTCCGGGTCGGCTGGGGAACGACGTATGCGCTCGATCGATGTCGCTGGTTCGGCCAGATCCGGGTGTGTTTCTCGATCGACCCGCCCGCCGCCTCCGCTAGCGCGGTCCTCGAAGTGCGGCGGCGATCCGTTCGGGAGTGAGCGGCATGTCGAGGTGGCGGACCCCGAGATGGCTGAGCGCGTCCACGACCGCGTTCACCACCGCGGGGGTGGAGCCGATCGTGGCGGCTTCGCCGATGCCCTTCGCCCCCAGCGGGTTCCTCGGCGTGGGGGTCACCGACACCCCCCGTTCCATCCGCGGAACCAGATGGGCCTGCGGGATTCCGTACTCCGAGAGCGTTCGGGTGAGCAGGGTTCCGTGTTCGTCGTAGCTCACCGCCTCCAGCAACGCCTGGCTGGCCCCCTGGACGATCCCGCCGTGGACCTGACCGTCCACGAGGAGCGGGTTGATCACCCGGCCGCAGTCGTCAACCGCCACGTACCGGACGATCCGGACCTGCCCGGTCTCGCGGTCGATCTCGACGACGCAGAGGTGGCTGCCGAACGGGAACGTCGTGCCCTGGGATTTGAACCGGCTCGTCGCCTCAAGCCCCGGTGCCTGCCCCTCCGGGAGATGACTGGCGTCGTAGGCAGCCACCGCCACCTCCGCGATCGAGATCGCGCGCCCCGGCGTTCCGCGCACCGTGACCCGAGCGTCGGCCAGGGACAGGTCCGCAGGCGAGGCCTCGAGGAGGTTCGCGGCGACCCCCAGGATCTGGGTGCGGACGTCCTGTGCCGCCAGGTAGACGGCGGATCCCCCCAGCGACATGCTGCGGCTCCCGCTCGTCCCGCCCCCGTACTGGACCAGGAGTGTGTCCCCGAACACGACGGAGATGTCCTCGATGGGGATCGTCAGGGTGTCGGCGACGATCTGCGCGAACCCGGTGGCGTCTCCCTGCCCGTGCGGGGACGTTCCGGTGACCACCGTCGCGGTGGCATCCTTGTTGACCCGCACCGTGCCGAGCTCCCACGGACCGAAGCCGCAGATCTCCACGTAGCTGGAGAGGCCGATGCCGACGATCTTTCCGCCGCGTCGTGCGGTTTCTTGGTGGGCGCGCAGCGCGGGGTAGTCCGCCAGCCGCACGACCTCATCGAGGGGCTTCGCATAGTCGCCCGAGTCGTACTCCGCCCCGCTGGCCGCTTTGAATGGGAACCGGGACGGCCGGATGAAATTCCGCCGGCGCACCTCCACCGGGTCGACGCCCGCTTCGTCGGCCACCAGGTCCATCACCCGCTCCAGATAGTAGGTGGCCTCCGGCCGGCCGGCGCCCCGGTAGGCGCCGGTGGGGCAGGTGTTGGTGTAGAGGGCGATGAGTTCACAGCGCAGCGCCGGGATGTCGTACGGACCCTGGATCATCAGAGGGGTGAGGGTCGGGACGATCGCCGTCGTGTAAACCAAATAGGCGCCGAGATCGGCGATGACGCGCGACCGCATCCCGCGGATGCGTCCGTCCTTTTCCGCGGCCACCTCGACCTCGATGACCTGGCCGCGGCCGTGGGTGGTGGTCAGGAGGTTTTCCTGGCGGGTCTCCACCCATTTCACCGGGCGGTGCAGCCGCTGAGCGAGGTGCGAGACCACGACGTCTTCCGGATAGGTATTGAGCTTGGCGCCGAAGCCGCCCCCAACGTCCGGGGTGATCACCCGGATCCGCCGGGCCTCCAGACCGAGGACCTGGCTCAGCCCATCGCGGATCGAGTGCGCTTCCTGCGTCGAGGTCCAGACCGTGAGGAGGCCCTGCCCTTGGCTGCCGTCGTACATCGCCAGGGTGCCTCGGGGCTCCAGCGACACGGGAGCCACCCGCTGGTTGACCATGCGCTGGCGCACGGTCACGGGCGCGTTACGGAACGCGGCGTCGAGGTCGCCCTGCTCGACCGTGTTCGTGTAGGCGACGTTGGTGTCCCACCCGGCGTGGGCAAACGGTCCCCCGGCGGCCGCCCGTTCAAGATCCACGGCGGCGGGAAGGGGATCGTAGTCGATCTTCACCAGGTCCGCGGCGTCCCGTGCGATGTCGGCGGCCTCGGCGACGATCACGGCCACCGGCTCGCCGGCGTACCGGACTTCACCGACGGCGAGCGGGAGGTGATCGGCGCTGCGCATTCCTCGGACCGGGATCACCGGGAGCGGTTTCTGGATCTCCGGGACGTCCGCAGCGGCGAGCGCGGCGACCACCCCGGGGTACGCCCGGGCCGCGTGGAGATCGAGCGCGCGAATCCGGGCATGCCCGTAAGGGCTCCGCACGAAGACGGCGTGCAGCAGGCCGGCGATCTGGAGATCGTCGAGGAAGGCGCCCTCACCGCGGATGAGCTTGGGGTCCTCGATGCGCTTCACCCGGGCGCCGACGTAGCGGGATACGGCCATAGGTTACACCGTCCTGGCGATGATGTGGTGGGACGGACAGGTCTTCGACCGGCTTGGAGGCCGCCCCTGCCGTGGAGCGGCGCAAAGGCTCACCGCGAACGCGGGGAGCGCGGCGGGACGGGGACGACCCGGTCGGTTACTGGGGGGTGCCGGAGGGCTCTAGGCTGAGCGGAAGCCAGGCCTCGACGATCGTGCCGCCCTCTTGTCCAGGGCGCGCATCGAAGCGGCCGCCGAGTTCACGGATGCGGGCGCGGAGAAGGCGCAGGCCCATCCGCGTCCCATTTGGATCGGGGTCGGGGGCCGAGGGAGGCCGGTGCCCCCCGTCGTCGCTGAGGGTCAGCAGCATGCCGCCATCGTGCGGGTGGCAGCTGATGGAGACCTGGGTCGCGTCCCCGTGCTTCCAAGCGTTGACGATCCCCTCGCCGACGACATGCGCCGCGGCATCAAGTGCCTCCTCAGAAAACTGCGCCGGATCCTCCGCCTCGTCCGACAGCGCAATGTGAACACGCACCCCCGTCATCTTGCTCCAGCGTTCCCCCGCTTGGCGCATCCGGCTGCCCAGCGAATCGGGTCCCGGCCGCACCCGGTCCGCCAGCACCTCGCGCATCGCCCGGATCACCTGGCCGGTGAGGGCGATCGCTTCGTCGAGTGCTTCCGCCGCGCGGGGATCGCCGACGAACTGCCGGCTCGCCCGGAGTCGGATCTTGGCGGCCGTGGCCGCCTGCAGGGGTCCGTCGTGGAGGATCTCGATGAGACGGCGCCGCTCGACGGCGTGAGCTTCGTCGCGCAACCAGCGGAAACACAGTCGAGCGGCGACCCGCGGCATGAGTGCGGTGAGGCCGGGGATGACCCGGTCCATGACCCGACGATCGTTCGTCGTCACGATAATCTGCGCGGCGGACATCTTTCCCAGACGAAGGTTGCCCCGGGCCTCGCCCTTCGTCCCGTCGCGCCCGGCGGAAACCGCAGCGGCCGTCGAGGGATCCGCTTTGAAAAACTCATCCCGCTCGCCGGCCGGGAGGTTGAGCCAGTGGCCGACGACCCGCCGCCAGTTCGGCGCCAATTTGATCACGCAGCGATCGGCCCCGGTTGCGTGAAGGAACGCGGTCCGCAGATCGTGCAGATCATCGTCCGGGCCGGCGGCGGCATCCACCTGCACGGGCGCGGCCGGCCGCGGCTGCTCCCGGAGGCCGGCGATCCCCATCCCGGCGTCCCACGGCTCGCTCGGACGCACCGCTTCTCCGCTCGACGGGGTCATCCGTCGGCGCTTGGGGGTCCGCCCCACGCGACCCCGCGGCACCCCGCCCGCACCGCTACTTTCCGCGAGTCCCATCGGCCGTCGGGAGAGGTATGTCGTTTAGGGTCATCCGAACCGGGATGTCATATCGGGTGCGGGTGTGGAGGCTCAAATGCGTCTGGGTGATCCGTCGTTCTGTCAAGGCGCTTCTTCCCTCGAATGCTGCGGCTCGACCCGCCGCCGACCGGACGCGATGGCTCATCAGGGACCCCGGAAGCTTCCCCGTTCTCCTTTAAATGGTGCCCCGAATCGACCGGCCGCAGACCGGGGGACCGAGCCGCCCGGCGGCCGGTCATGTGTTCGACACGGAGAATCCATCCGTTCGGGGGGTGGCAAGGGATCGGCCAAAACCGGATGATATCCTTGGCGTATGGTACGTGTGCAGCTCCAAGGAATTCCGGCTCCACGACCCCGGACACGCGGCGGGAGCGGACCGGCATGAGCGATACGCCGACGACCGTTCGGGACCTCATGGCGCCGGCGCCCGATCCGATCCGCGTTTCGACGACGGTGGGAGCGGCGATCGACCTGATCCGAGCGGGCAGCCTGGCCGGCCTCCCGGTGGTGGAAGGCGATCGCGTCGTTGGGTTTGTTACCCCTGTCCAGTTGCTCCGCCAGCCGCTCTACCGGATGGTGGCGGAGATCATGATCACCGACCTGACGCCCGCCACCCCAGAACTGCCCCTGTCGTACGCGTACAACCTGCTCACCCGCCAGCAGGTAGAGGTCCTCCCCGTGGTCGAGGAGGGGCGGCTGGTCGGGCTGCTCTCGCTGATGGCCATTCTCGAGGCCAGAAACCAGGAGCGGGATCCGCTCACCGGCCTGCCTTGGGCCGCTGGGCTGCGGAGTTGGACCATGGCCGCGCTCGGCCGCGGCGAAGAGGTGGTGATCCTGTTCGTCGATATGGACAACTTCCGGATCGTCAACAAGGCCCTCGGGCACGTCGTCGGAGACGACATCGTCCGATCGGTGGCCTACCTGCTCGGCACCTGCGTGGACCGATCAACCGACTTTCTGTGTCGGTACGCCGGCGACGAATTCGCCATCGCCACGATCCGGAGGAGCGAGGACGCGCGGGCCCTGGCGCAGCGGCTGCGGGAGACCATCAGCCTCCCGGTGGAGATCGAGGGACGTGAGGAGCGGGTCACCGCGAGCGTGGGGCTGGCGGGGGGTCGCCGTGTAGAGCCGCGGACCGCCGCACACATCGCCTCGACGGTGGAGGACCTAATCACGCTGGCCAGCCGGGGATCCACGCTGGCGAAGGAATCCGGCAAGGGCATCATCCACCACAGTCGAAGCGGGGAGGAACGCGCCCTGCGCGCGGCCGGCCGGCGGGCCCCCGTCGTCGACGCGCGGTTTCGGATGGAGACCGCGGCCGTCACCACGGAGGCGCACCAGAGCACCGCTGTGGTGGGGCTAGGTCTGGGGAGCCGCACGGTCCGCGGAACGGCATCGGCTCGAGTTGTCGGACGCGGAGTGCCCTTTCTCGTGGCGGAGGCCACGCTGGGGGGGGTCGCGCAGGTGATCGGGGCCGAGTTCGGATTTCTGCTGGAGGATCTCTCCCTGTTGCCGTCCGAGGGCGAGACGGTCGCCGTGGCGATCCTGGCCGCGGGCGCCGCCTCGGCGGAGCGGTTGGTGGGGAGCGCCCGGGCCGCCGATCCGCATGTAGCCGTGGCGCGGGCGGTGCTGAACGCGCTCAACCGCCGCATCGGCCGCATGCTGGCCGACGCGCTCCGCGCCGGGCCGCCGCCCGACGGCAGCGTCCCCCAAGCGGTGGACCCCGCGGTCTTGTCAGGCGAGCGCGTTCCCCAGTCCTAACGCCGTCCGCCCGCGCCGGGAACCTCCCAGCGGCCCCGCGGGGACGGAGGCGAGGCCCGCTAGACCGTGCGGATCCGCGGGTCGAGAAGATCGCGCAGGCCGTCCCCCAGGAGGTTGAATCCGAGAACGGTCAGGGCGATCGCCACTCCAGGAAAGATCGCGATCCAAGGGTCGATCAACATGTACTGCCGCGCCGCGCTCAGCATCAGCCCCCACGACGCCGTGGGGGGTTGGGTGCCCAGGCCGAGGAAGCTCAGCGCCGCCTCCGTGAGGATCGCGGTCGACAGCGAGACCGTGGTTTGGACGATCAAGGGAGCGGAGATGTTCGGCAGAACGTGCCGGAGCATGATCTTCCAGTTGGGGACCCCCACCGCGCGCGCGGCCTCGATGTACGCGAGGTTCACCACGGCCAGGGTCGGCCCCCGCGCGATCCGGGCAAAGGTCGGCGCATAGACGATGCCGATCGCGATCATGGCGTTCGTGAGGCTGGGCCGGAGGATGCTCGTGATGGCGATCGCCAGGACGATCGCCGGGAGCGAGAACAGGACGTCCATCACCCGCATCAGGGCGTTGTCGACCCACCCCCCGTAGAACCCCGCCAGGATCCCCGAGGTCGCTCCGCCGGCGAGGGCAATGGACACGGCCAGGATCCCGACGTACAGCGACACCTGCGCTCCGAAGATCAGCCGGCTCAGTTCGTCCCGTCCCAGTTCATCCGTGCCGGCGAGAAACCCGGGCCCCGGCCGCAGCAGCGGTTGGGCGATCTGGGCGACCGGACTGTACGGCGCAATGAATTGCGCGGCGAGCGCCAAGAGGACGACCACGACGATGAGGACGGCGCCGATCGCCACGACGGGGCTGCGCCGCACCAGACGCCCCACTCCTCCCGACCGCGCCCGCATCGTGGGGGGCAGCGCGGGCGGCCGCAACGACTCCCCGAGTCCCAGCTCCGCCCTATCCATGTGCGGACCAGTCTCGTCGGCGCGCGGTCACGCCCCGCCGATCACTCATAGCGAATCCGCGGGTCGAGGTACAAGTAAGTGAGATCGACCAAAAGATTGGTGATGACGAAGGTGGCGGCGAACAGCATCACCGCCCCCTGTACCACGGGGTAGTCGCGCTGGTACACGCCGTTGAGGAGCGTCCACCCCAACCCCGGGAGCCCGAAGATCTGTTCGGTGATCACCGTTCCCCCGAGCAAGAACCCCATCTGCAGCCCGAGGACGGTGATGATGGGGATGAGCGCGTTGCGGAGCGCGTGCCGCAGGAGGACGACGCTGCCGGCCAGTCCCTTCGCCCGCGCCACCTTGACGTATTCCTGGCCGAGGACCTCGAGCATCGACGATCGGGTCATCCGGACGACGACCGCGGCGAGCCCGAGCGCCAGCGAGAGGACCGGCAGAAACATCTGCTGCAGGTTGACCCCAAGGTCTTGCCAGGGCGGGACAAAGATCAGAGCCGGCAGCCAGTGAAAGGCAAACGACGCGACGATGATCAGGACGACGGCGATCCAGAAATTTGGGATCGACAGCCCGAGCAGCCCAACGATCTGGAACAACATCTTCAGCCGCGCGCTGCGGGTGATGCTGGCGACGATTCCGAGCGGGAGGCCGAAGACGGTGACGCAGACCACCGTGAGCGTCGCGAGTTCGATCGTAATCGGCAGCCGGGAAATCAGGAGGCCGGCGACGGGCTGGCTGGTGCGGAACGACCATCCGAGGTTTCCGTGGAGCATGCTCCAGACCCACAGCGCGTACTGGATCGGGAGCGGCTTGTCCAGGCCGAAGGTGTGCAGCATGGCCCGCTGCTGCTCCGCGCTGAGCTGTCCTTCGGTTCCGGCCATGATCTCGACGATCGTGCCCGGGAGCAGCCGGATCAGGATGAAGATGAGCAGCGAGACTCCCAGCAGCGCCGCGGTCGTCCACAGCAGGCGTCGGAGGAGATACCGCATCGCCGCTCCGGCGGGCTACACGGTGCGGCGAACGCGCCACACCGTCTCCGGCCGCGCCCGGCACCGCGCGCTCAGCCGACCGCCCGAACCTGCCGGAGAAGGCGGTGGCGCCCCGCGATCGGTGAGGGCCTCCGGCGCGGCCGGCCCTCTAGCCGAGCCACGCCTTCTTCAGGAAGATGCGCCGCCCGGTGAACGATTGGGCGTACCCCTGCAGCTTGGTGGACAGCGCTTCAATGTTGAACTTCGCGTACCACCACCAGTTGGGCGACTCGTCGAGCAGGGTGCGCTGAATCTCGACGTAGAGGCTCCGGCGCTGATCGTGATTGAAGATCGACCGGGCCTGCTGCATCAGGGGATCCAGCTTCGCGTTCCGGTACCCCCCATCGTTGATCGTCCCCGCCGAATCGAAGTACGGGTAGATGTACCCGTCCGGATCGGGGCGGAAGGTGTTGGCCGAGGCGAAGAGCTCTCCGCCCTCCTTCCCGCCGGTCTTGAGCTCGGTGTTGTGGTCGCTGACGAACGTCCCCCATTCTTGCTGCACCACCTGCACGTCGATCCCCAGCTTCTTGAGGGAGTTCTGCACGACCAGCGTGGTGGCGACAAACTCGGGGTACTGGGGGGAGCATTTGATCTCGATTTTGAACCCACCGTTGGGGTACCCGGCCTCGGCCAGGAGTTTCTTGGCGCCCTCGACATCCGGTTTGTTAAAGGGCAAGAGCTTCGGGTCGAGGTACCAGTCCCCGTACCCGGTGGGCACCGGGCCCGAGGGCACCCCCGCGCCGTAGACGGCCTTTTGGATCACCTCGCTCGTGTCCACCGCCATCCGCATCGCCCGACGGACGCGGGCATCGTTGAGGGGTTTCTGCGACACGTTGATGTAGTGGAGCGACACCCAGGCGTTGGGGCTCTTGAGGACCGTGATCCCCGGGGCGCCTTTGAGCTGCGCTTCCCCCTGCGCGGTGACCGCCGCGTACTGCACCTGGCCGGCGCGCAGCGCCGCAAGGCGCGCGTTCTCCTCGGTCAGAATCTTGAACGTCATGCCGTCGAGGTACGGCAGCGGCTTGTCCCAGTAATCCGTGTGGCGCGCGTACGTGATGTGGTCCTGCGGGACGAACTCGACCAGCTTGAACGGCCCCGTGCCGATCGCCTTGATCTTGAGGTTCTCCCGTTCGGCGAGGCCCTTGGGCATGATCCCCGATGCGCGCATCCCGGCAAACGACCCCAGCAGGCCGGGATAGGGGTCCTTCATCGCGATCTGGATGGTGAGGGGGTCGACGATTTTCACCTCTTGGACCGAATCGAACCAGCTCTTCCACGGGGAGGCGGTCTTTGGATCCAGTACGCGATCGATGCTGTATTTTACGTCCTCCGAGGTCATCGTTTGGCCGTTGTGAAACTTCACGTTGGGGCGGAGGTGGAAGACATAGGTCTTCCCGCCGTTTTGGACCTCCCACTTCTGGGCCAGCGCGGGGATGATCGTGGTCTTCTCGTCGTACCCGGTGAGGCTCTCGTAGATGTGCTCGTAGCCCTGCACCGCCGAGAAGTTGGAGTTGGTGTGCGGATCCAAGCTCACCGGGTCGACCTCTTGGGCGGCGACGAGCATCCCCCCCTGCTTCGGCTGCGCGGCCGCACGCGCGGTGGGGAGCGCCAGGCGGCCGGCCCCCAGGGCGTTCAACCCGGCCAGCCCCCCGCCCAACGCCAGGCTGGTCCCCAGAAGCTGACGGCGGCTCCACTCGCCCCGATGCCCGCTCCGACCCTCTGTGTCGTCCATGGTTGACGCCTCCTCCGGGGGGCCCCTGGGTTGCCCGGTGCACGCCCGGTGTGATGCGGTGTAGGGTTCCATGGGCCGGGAAGGCGTTCCTCCCCGTTTCGCCCCTGGGGGGTCCCGACCCGCGGACGAGGAGAAGGAAACCGCGCCACAGAAGACCGGACCCCCATATGACCCCACCCCCCTCGGCCGTGGAGATGCGGGGGATCACGAAGCGGTTCCCCGGGTTGATCGCCAACGACGGCGTGAACTTTGAGCTCGCCCGCGGGGAGATTCACGCCCTGCTCGGCGAGAACGGGGCGGGCAAGTCCACCTTGATGAAGATCCTCTACGGGTTTTACCAACCGGACGAGGGGGAGGTGCGCATCCGGGGGATGCCGGTGCGGTTTCGATCCCCGCGCGACGCCCTGGCGAGCGGGCTCGGGATGGTCTTCCAGCAGTTCATGCTCGTTCCGTCCCTTTCGGTGACGGAAAACGTTCTGCTCAGCCTCCCCCGATCGGGGGTCCGCCTCGACCGGGGGGAGGCCTCCTCTCGGATCAGGGCCCTCGCCGTCCGATATGGGATGGCGGTCGAGCCGGCCGCGCGCGTCTGGCAGCTGAGCGTGGGGGAGCAGCAACGCGTCGAGATCCTCAAACTGCTGGCGCGCGGGGCCGAGATCTTGATTCTCGACGAGCCCACCGCGGTGCTCACCCCTCAGGTGGCGCGCGATCTCTTCTCGACGCTGCGCCGCTTGGCCGCCGAGGGCCGGGCGGTCGTCATCATCACCCACAAGCTCTCGGAGGTGATGGCGGTGGCCGATCGGGTCACGGTGCTGCGGGGCGGACGGCACGTCGCCACGGTGGAAACCGCCCGGACCACCCCCCGGGCGCTGGCGCGGATGATGGTCGGGCGTGAGTCGTTCGATCAGCTGACGCGCGATGCCGTCCCGGTCGGTCCAGAAGTGCTGGCGGTCGAAGACCTCCGGGGGCTGAACGACCGCGCGCTCCCTGCCCTCCGCGGGATCTCCCTCGCGGTGCACGCCGGCGAGGTGGTGGGCGTCGCCGGGGTCGCGGGGAACGGGCAGCGCGAACTCGGGGAGATCGTCGCGGGGCTGCGCCGCCCGACCGGAGGGCGGGTCCGCATCGATGGGCGGGATCGAACGCACACCACCGTCCTTGAGGTGCTTCGGAGCGGCGTGGGGCACATCCCCGAGGACCGGCTGGCGATGGGCGTGGCGCCGAACCTGAGCATCGAGGACAACCTGCTGCTCAAGGACTACCGGGCCCCGGAGTTTGGCCGAGGGCCGTTTCTCGACCGGCGCGCGGTCCGACGACACGCCAGCCGGCTGATCGCGGAGTTCGGCATCCGCACCCCGGACCCGCGGAACCCCGCCCGGACGCTGTCGGGCGGGAACCTCCAGCGCCTGATCCTGGCGCGTGAGATCGCGAATCGGCCCCGGCTGATTTTGGCGTTTCACCCGACGCGCGGGTTGGACGTGGGGGCGACGGAGACCGTGCACCAGATGATCTTGTCCCAGCGCCGCGCGGGAGCGGCGGTGCTGCTGATCTCCGAGGATCTCGACGAGATCCTGCTGCTGAGCGACCGCATCGCGGTGATCTACGCCGGGGCGCTCGTCGATACCGTTCGCGCCGGCGACGTGACCGTCGAGGAGTTGGGCCTGATGATGGCGGGGGTGCGGGGCCCCGCTGTGGAGGGGGAGGGTCCATCGTGATCTCGTTGATCCCCCGCGAACGCCAGGTCGGGTGGGCGGTCTGGGCGGTGCCCGCGCTCTCGATCCTGGCGGCGTTCATCGCCGGGGGGGTCGTCCTCGGTCTGGCGGGGGTCAGCCCCCTCGTTGCGTACGGGGAGCTGCTGAGCGATCCGTTTGGCAGTGGGTTCGGCCTGACCGAAACGCTGGTGAAGGCTACCCCGCTCATCCTGGCGGGGCTGGCGGTCCTCCTCCCCGCACGGATGAAGCTGTGGAACATCGGGGCCGAAGGCCAGCTTCAACTCGGGGCGATCGGCGCGAGCTACGTGGCGCTGTTCACGCCCCTGGGGCATTCCCCGGTGGCCGTTCCCGCTGTGATCCTGGCGGGGATGGCCGCGGGGGCGGCGTGGTGCCTGGTGCCCGCCGCCCTGCGCGCGTGGCTCAACGTGAACGAGACCATCACGACCCTGCTGCTCAACTACGTCGCGCTGCTGTGGGTCGACTACCTGATCTACGGGCCGTGGAGGGATCCCGCCAACCGTGGGTTTCCGCTGTCCGCGACCTTCCCTCCCGCGGCGAGGCTCCCGGTGCTGATTCCCGGCACTCGAGTCCATCTCGGCCTGCTGCTCGCCCTGGTGGCCGCAGGGGCGGTTTGGCTGGTGCTCACCCGGACCCGCTGGGGTCTGGAGATCCGCGTGATCGGCGACAACCCGGAGGCCGCGCGGTACGCCGGGATCAGTTTGGTCCGCAACACGCTGCTGGTCATGGGCGCCGCGGGGGCGCTCGCCGGACTCGCGGGCGTGGGGGAGGCGTCGGCGATCGCCGGGCGGCTGCAGCAGGGTCTCTCTCCCGGATACGGGTACACCGCGATCATCGTGGCCTGGCTGGCGAGGCTGAACCCGGTCGCGGTGCTCCTCGTGTCGGTCCTGCTCGGGGGTCTCTTCCTCGGCGGGGACGCGCTGCAGATCTCGCTCGGGCTGCCGATCGCGATGGTCAACATGCTGCAGGGATTGATCTTCTTTTTCGTGCTGGGAGGCGACGTGCTCGTCGGCTCTCGCGTCGCCATCGGACGGCGCGGGGCGGGACGCCCCCGGCCCGGGGGATCGTGATGGGCTTGGTGACCGTGGCCGTCCTCGCCGCGGCGGTGCGGGCGGGTACGCCCGTGCTGTTCGCGACGCTGGGCGAGATCATCGCGGAGCGGGCCGGGATCCTCAACCTCGGGGTCGAGGGCATGATGCTCGTGGGGGCGCTCGCGGGGTTCATCGTCACGTCCCGCACGGGAAACCCCTGGGCCGGGGCCGCCGCCGCCGGGGCGGTCGGAGGGGGCCTCAGCCTGATTCACGCATTTCTCAGCATCACCCTCCGCGCCAATCAGGTGGCGAGCGGGTTGGCCCTCACGATCTTCGGGACCGGGCTCTCCGCGTTCTTGGGCAAGGGGTACGTCGGCGTGCCGGCCGCCGGGTTCCAGCCCGCGTCGCTTCCGCTCCTCGACCGGATCCCCGTCCTCGGCCCGGCGCTCTTTCAGCAGGACGCGCTCGTCTACCTCAGCTACGTCGTCGTCCCCGCCGCATGGTACATCCTGTACCGCACCCGGTGGGGGCTCGAGATCCGGGCGGTCGGCGAGCGCCCAGAGGCCGCCGACGCGATGGGCATCGACGTGGCCCGCACGCGGTACGCTTGTGTCGCCGTCGGGGGGATCCTGGCCGGCCTCGGCGGCACGTTTCTGTCCACCGCCTACACCAGCATGTGGATCGAGAACATGACGGCCGGGCGGGGGTGGATCGCGGTGGCGCTCGTGATCTTCGCGACCTGGGACCCTCTGCGCGCGGTCGCGGGGGCCTATCTCTTTGGGGGGGTGAACGCCCTCCAACTGCACATCCAGGCCACCGGGACCACCCTGCCCACCTACCTCCTGCTCATGACGCCGTACGTGTTCACGATCGTGGTCCTGGTCGTCGCCACCCAAGAAACGGCGCGCAAGCGCCTCGGCGCCCCCGCGGCGTTGAGTGTGCCCTACAGCCGGTCGGGGTGAGATGCGATCCCGGAGGGGCTCGGCCATCCAAACGCGAACTTCGTAGGCGTGCGGTGCCGGAGGTGCGGCATCGGGGCACGGAGTGATCTCGCTCGGAGGAGGGAGAGGGATGAGCAGGTGGGGGCGGCTGATCGGGATGCTGCTTGTCGGACTGCTTGGGGTGACGGTGTCGACCGGGCCGGCGCCCGGCGCCGAGAAGCTGAAGGTCGCCTTCGTCTACGTGGGCCCCGTGGGCGACGCGGGATGGACCTACGAACACGATCAGGGGCGGCTGTACTTGGAGCGCCACGACCCCAACGTCACGACGACCAAGGTGGAGAGCGTCCCGGAGGGGGCGGATTCGGAGCGGGTGTTCACCGACCTCGCGCGCAAGGGATACAAACTGATCATCGGCACGTCGTTCGGCTACATGGATCCGCTGCTCAAGGTCGCCTCTGAGTTCCCCCACGTGGATTTCGTCCACATCTCCGGGTTCAAGCGCGCGAACAACTTGATGACCGCGTTTGGGCGGATCGAGCAGCCGCGCTACCTGACCGGGCTCGTGGCGGGGTCGATGACCAAGTCGAACATCATCGGCTACGTCGCGGCGCACCCCATCCCCGAGGTCGTGCGGGGCATCGATGCGTTCACCCTCGGCGTGCGGGCCGCGAACCCCAAGGCGACGGTGCACGTCGTCTGGTCGAACACGTGGTACGACCCCGCCCAGGAGAAGGAGGCCGCGGACAGCCTCCTCAGCGTCGGCGCGGACGTCCTCACCCAACACCAGGACTCGGCCGCGACGGTGCAGGCGGCGGCCGCCGCGGGCAAGTACGCGGTGGGCTATAACTCCGATATGAGCAAGTTCGGGCCCAAGGCCTTCCTCACCGGCCCCGTCTGGGACTGGGGTCCCATGTACATGTATATCGCCAAGCAGGTCGAGGCGGGCACCTTCAAGGGTGGCGACCTCTGGTGGGGAATGGACAAAGGCGTGGTCGACATCGCGCCGCTCGGCCCGATGGTTCCGGCGTCGGTGAAGGCGATGGTGATGGCAAAACGTCGAGCGATCATCGCCGGGAAGTTCAACGAGTTCGCCGGGCCGATCAAGGATCAAGGCGGGACCGTGCGCGTCCCCGCGGGCGGCGCGCTCGGCGACAGCGCCCAGCTCTCCCTGAACTGGTTCGTGCAGGGCGTGGTCGGAACGATCCCGGCCAAGTAACCAGGGTCCGGAAGGCGGTTTCCTCTGCCCTCCCCCGCTCCACCGGGGCCCGGCGGCGGCCGAGCTTCACTGGGGGCGCCTGAGTGATCGTTGCCGGTACGGTGGTGATCACGATGGACCCAGGCCGGCGGATCATCACCGACGGCGCGGTGCTGATCCGAGGCGACCGTATCGTTGAGGTCGGCAAGGCCGCGGATCTCCAGGCGCGGCACCCGACCGAGCCCCTGCACCGGTTTGCCGATCACCTGATCACCCCCGGGCTCGTCGACACGCACGTCCATCTGGCGCAGGCCCTCATCCGCGGATGCGCGGACGACCGGGCGCTGATCGAGTGGCTCTGCGACCGCGTCTGGGTGCTGCAGGGGCATTTCACGGAGGACGACGGACGGGTCAGCGCGCGGCTCTGTATCGCGGAGATGCTGAAGTCGGGGACGACGACGTTTCTCGAATCGATGCTGGCGCACCGATATGGGTTCGACGGCATCGCCGAGGCGGTGCGCGACAGCGGCATCCGAGCGATCCTGGCAAAGATCGTCATGGACACCCCCCGCTACGCGAACGCCGCGTTCCCGATGCACCCGGGGATGATCGAGGATCGAGAGACGGGGCTGGAAGGGACCCTGCAGATGCACGCCCGGTGGCACGGCGCGGCGGACGGCCGGATCCGCGTCTGGTTCGGCCCCCGCACCCCCGGCGCCGTGACCCCTGAGCTGTATGGGGAAATCGCCCGCCTGGCGCGGGCACACGGGCTTGGCATCACCATGCACCTCGCCGAGGTCCGTCAGGACCGCGAATTTCTCCAGAGCGCCTACGGGCGTCTTCCCGTCGAGTTCGCGGAGGACGTGGGGCTGGTGGGCCCGCACGTGGTTCTCGTCCACATGATCTGGATCAGCGAGGGGGAGATTCAGACGCTGGCCCGGACCGGGACCCACGTATCGCACAACCCCCACTCCAACACCAAACTGGGGTCCGGGGTCTGTCCGGTTCCGGCGCTGCTGCGCGCGGGGGTCAATGTCGCCCTAGGGTGCGACGGAGGTCCGAGCAACAACACCTACGACCTCGTCCGCGAGATGAAGATGGCCGCCTGCCTGCACAAGGGTGTGCGGGAGGATCCCCTGGCCGTTCCCGCCGAGCAGGTCCTGGAGATGGCCACCCTGGGCGGCGCCCGGGCGCTGGGGCTCGAGCGGGACATCGGCTCGCTCGAGCCCGGCAAGAAAGCCGACCTCGCGATCTTTGCTCTGCATCGGCTTCACCTCACCCCCAATCCCAACCCCGTCAGCACGCTCGTCTACGCCGCCGGAGGCGGGGACGTCTCCGACGTGATGGTGGACGGACGGTGGGTGGTGGCGGGGGCGCGGCTCCTCACCATGGACGAATCGGAGATCATCCGGGACGCCCGCACCCACGCCGCGTCCCTCCTGCGGCGCGCGGGAGTCGGGGCGGCCCCGCGCTGGCCGATCTCGTAAGCGGATCCTCCCGGCGTCCAACGTGCGGTATGGTAAGATGGCGATGGTAAAACTCCCAGGTGGTGGTCGGTGATGCAGCCTTCGCGGGCGGAGCGACGACGTCTGGCTCGAAAGGGCGGAGGTGCCCCCCCGGGGGCCGCGCCGGCGGTCCTCCAGAACCCCAAGCCCGCGTCGTCCCACCCCGCGCGCGCCCGGCGGCGGGGCGTCGGGCGAACCGGAGTCTGGTGGCTCGTCGGTGCGGTGGCCCTCATCGTGATCATCGCCGCGGTGTGGTGGGGGCGATCGTCCCGATCGGCGGCCCAACCCGGCTCGAACACCGGGGACCGCGTGGCCTATGAAGGCAACACCCACGTGCCGATCGGATCACCGATCCAATACCAGGCGCACCCTCCGGCATCGGGGAACCACTATCCGAACCCGGCGCCCCCCGGGGTCTATCCGGCCGGCATCCTGCCCGGGTTCTGGGTCCACAGCCTCGAGCACGGGTACGTCGTGCTCGCCTACAAGCCCCCCGCCACCCCGCAGCTGCTCGGGGAGTTCGATGCCATGGTGAAGGATTTTCCGAAGAGCAAGTACGGGTACGCGAAACTCGTCATCGTGCCCTATACGGAGATGGACCATCCGTTTGCGGTCTTGGCCTGGACCTGGAGGCTGTGGCTCGACACGTTCGATCGGCAACGGGTGCTGGACTTCTACCGCGCACACGTCGACCGGGGGCCCGAGGACGTTCCCTGACCGCGCCGCCCGCGCCGCGGTGGTCCCGCACCTCGGCGGCTACTGCATCGCCCGCGTCGCGCCGCCGTCGATGGTGATGGTCGTGCCGGTGATGTAGCTGGCTTGATCGGAAGCGAGGAAGACCGCGAGGTTCGCGAACTCGCGCGGATCACCGTAGCGACCCGCCGGGATCGTTGCGGAAACCTGACGCTCGACCTCCTCGATCGATCGGCTGCTGGCCCGCGCGGCTGCCTCGTCGATCTCTCGCGTCCGACCCGTCCGGATCCGCCCGGGGGCCAGGTTGTTGACGAGGATCTTGTGCGGCGCCAGCTCAAACGAGAGTGTCTTGGTGAGGGCGACCACCCCCGAACGGAATACGTTGCTCAAGACCAGATTCTGCAGCGGGACTTTGACGCCGGACGTGATCACGGTGATGATCCGTCCCCCGTCCTGCGCCTTCATCGACGGCACCACCCCGCGGATCATCCAGACGGCGCTCATCAAATTCTGTCGGAAGGCCTGGTCCCACTGAGCGTCGGTGAGCGCGAGTGCCGATCCCGGGGGGGGGCCCCCGGCGTTGGCCACGAGGATGTTGATCTTCCCGAAATGCGTCATCGCCGCGCTGAGGATCGCATCGACTCCCTCGGGGCGCGAGACGTCGGCGGGGACGCCCATGACGTGCCGCCCCGTGCTCCCCGCGATCTCGTTCGCCGTGCGCCGGATGGCGTCTGAGGTGCGGCTCCCGATCACGACGTCGGCCCCCGCCTCCGCGAGGCCCTGAGCGATCGCGCGCCCCAGGCCGGCGCTGGCCCCGGACACGACCGCCACCCGACCCGACAGATCCACCTTCATCGGGTCCCCCCCTTCCTCCGTGGTCGGCTGACGATGGTGCGCCCCGGCCCGTGCCGGACGAGCGTGCCGGATGTCGGAATGGGCTGTCCGGGGACGGGCGCGACTTGGGTAATAAGATCCATGGGGCCCTGGATTCGACCCCGGTCCGCCCCGCCTCCTCTTCGCCGGCCGCTTTGCCGCGGGTTGCGGTGCGGGCAATGGCCGCCGCGGGGCACCGGTCGATCTACCCGCAGAACGTCAGGAGGAACATACCTGTGTGCAGTCGCCGGATCACGTCACATCTCTCGTCGCAGCAATTCTCGAGCCACCGATGCGGAAGCGACTCCTAACCTTCACGCTGGCCGCGGCGATCGCCGTTGGAATGACCCCCCCCCGGCTCGGCGTCGCTCAACTCCTGCCCGCCACGTTCCCATCGATTCACGTCGAAGTGACCGGCGACCCCACACCGGTCGAGACGCTCCGCCTGGCGATTCTGACCGCGGCTCGGGCAGAGGTGCCCGAGGTCAGGGGTGGCCGGGTTGCGCTCCAGGAAACGGCCCCGCCGCTGCAGCCCCTTCCCTTGGCCGCGGAAATGGCCCTGCGGGCGGTCGTGCAGGTGTCGTCGTCCGGGCTGAGGTCCCTCACCGCCACGGTGCCCGTGGAGATCACCAACGCCAGCTTTCCGTGGGCGGATGCCGGGGAGCTCTTGGTCAGCAACAGCCCCGAGACGCTGTCATTCGGCAAGGTCCTGCTCGATGGAGCCCTGTCGACCGGGCAGACCGTGCGGCTGCTCTACCATCACCAGAACGGATCGGCTGCGCAGCACATGACGATCGCGGTCAACCTGAGCAACCCCGCGCGGACCCCGATCGAGCTGTGGCTCATGGGCTCGGCGGGCAATGCCGGTGGCGACGAACTCGTCATCGGCCACGCCGCGGCTCACGCCTTCCTGGACCAGTACTGGCACCATGCGGGGTTCATCCTCCGGATCCCGCCGAACACGACGGTGCCGTTGTTCCTGCACGACCTCGCTCCCGGGGCGGTCGCCAGCGGGCTCGTCCAACTGGGATTGATCGACGGCGACCGGTTGAACCTGCAGGTGTTCGCCCGGCTGGACGGCGAGACGGATCCGCCGACCGCGAGCTACGCCCCCAATGTCGACAAGATCCACCGGCGCGGGGTGTTCGAGCACCCCTACTTGGTGCGCCCGCTGTCCTTCACCGTTGGCGATCCGCTCCTGTCAATGATGGTCGGCGACGACCTCGACGCGCTGCACGAGAGCCAGACCGGGGCCGCGCTCAACGGGAACTACGGGGTCGTCTACACCTTCCCCGTCGAGCTCGACAACCCCCGGCCGCTCCCGGCGCTGCTGGGGCTCGTTATGCACGCCGATGGGGGACAGGCCGGAGCGACGATCCTGGCGGATGACCGCGTTTTCGACATCCCGCAGGTTCGGTCCGGCGACCGCCGCCTGGTGATGACCATCCATCTGGCACCCGGCGAGCACCGCCGGCTCGTGATCTCGACGATGCCCGAGAGCGGCGCGAATTACCCGATCCGCCTGACCCTCGGGTCGCAGTACCAGTAACGGTCCCCGGAGCGGACCTCCTTCCCGCTCCACGCCAGGTGTGCCGGGGCACCGTCCGGCGTCGGGTCCCCCCGAGGCGGCAGAAGGAAGCCCCGCGCGCGAACCAGAACTCGGGATCTCCTGATGCATGCCGGACCGCACCCGCCGCCGCCCGACGGGCCGATCAACCTCCGGACGGCTCGCCGAATCGTCCTCAAGGTGGGGACGACCAGCCTCACCGGCGGAAAAGCCATGGTGGAGCCGCGCCGGATCACCGCGCTGGCCGAGGACGTCGCCGCCGCGGTCCGTCGGGGGCGCCGCGTCATCGTTGTGTCGTCCGGCGCGATCGTCACGGGGGCGGGACTGCTCGGCCGGCGGCGTCCCGTGCAAACCCTGTCCCACAAGCAGGCGCTCGCGGCCATCGGGCAACCCGTGCTGATGCAGCGCTACGCCACGGCGTTCGAAGGGTTGGGGCTGCGGGTGGGCCAGGTGCTGCTCACCCAGCGCGATTTCGAGAACCGCCGGCAGTACGTCAACGCGCGGCGCACCTTTGAGGCCCTGCTCGATCTGGGGATCGTCCCGATCGTCAACGAGAACGACACGGTCTCCACCGAGGAGATCCAGATCGGGGACAACGACACCCTCTCCGCCCTGGTGGCCAGCCTGGTGGGGGCCGATCTGTTGGTGATGCTCTCGGATGTGGAAGGCCTGATGACCGCCGACCCGCGACGGAGCCGGGATGCGCACCTGATCCCGTACGTGGCGCACATCGATGAGCACGTCCTGCGCGCGGCGCGGCGCAGCCCGACCGCCCAAGGGGTGGGCGGGATGGCCACCAAGATCAGCGCGGCGCGGATCGCCACCGCGTCGGGGGTGACGACCGTGATCACGAACGGCGACCGGCCCCGGCCGCTGGGTCGCCTACTGGAGGGAGAGCCGTGCGGGACGATGTTCCTGGCGGAGCGCCGCCCTCCCACCAGCCGCCGACGGTGGCTCGCGCTCGGGTTCCCGTCGAGGGGGGCGCTCGTGATCGACGACGGGGCCCGCGACGCGCTGCGGCGGGGGAGCAGCCTGCTGGCCGCCGGCATCACCGATGTCCAGGGAACGTTTGACCCCGGGGAGGCGATCGCGATCCGCGACGCCCGGGGCGAGGAGATCGCCCGGGGCACCTCCACCTACTCGAGCGCGCAGGTTGTTCGCATCATGGGCATCCGTTCGGCGGAGATCGGCCGCATCTTAGGGGTGAAGGCGCCGCGAGAGATTGTGCACCGGGACAACCTGATGCTCACCGAGGCGCGGTAGGGTGCGGCGGATGAGCACGACACCGACCGACGTGGCGGTCCAGGCCCGTGAAGCGCGGGGGGCCGCCGCGCAGCTGCACGCCGCGTCCGACGCCGCGCGGCGAGGGGCGGTTCTGGCAATGGCGGAGTCGATCCGGACCGACCGCGCGGGAATCCTGGCCGCCAACGCGCGCGACCTGGGCAGCCTGGGGAACCGGCCGGGCGCGTTCCGAGATCGGCTGACGCTGACCGAGGCGCGGATCGGTGGCCTCGCCCATGCGCTGGAGACGATCGCCGACCTGCCCGACCCGGTGGGCCAGGTGGTCGAATCCCGCACCCGGCCCAACGGGATGCAGATCGCGAAGGTGCGGGTGCCGCTGGGGGTCATCGCGCTGATCTACGAGTCGCGGCCCAATGTGACGGTCGACGCCGCGGGGCTCTGCCTGCGCGCCGGGAATGCGGTGATCCTCCGCGGCGGCGCGGAGTCGGTGCACTCCGACCGAGCCCTGGTCGGGGCCATTCACCGGGGGCTGGGCGCCGTCGGGATTCCGCTGGGCGCCGTCTCGCTGCTGGAGCGCCGGGACTACGGGGCGATCCAGGATCTCATCGAGCAGCGGGGGATCGTCGACCTGGTCATCCCGCGCGGCGGAGAGGCGTTGATCGCGTTCGTGACCGAGCACGCGCGGGTCCCGGTGCTCAAGCACGAGAAGGGCGTGACCCACATCTTCGTCGACCGGGCGGCGGACGTCGAGATGGCCGTGCGCGTCATCGTCAACGCGAAGACGAACCGGCCCAGCACCTGCAACGCGCTGGAGAAGGTGCTGGTGGACGACGGCATCGCGGCGCGGCTGCTCCCTTCTCTGGTCCACGGCCTGCGGGCGGCGGGGGTAGAAGTCCGCGGCTGCCCGCAGACGCGCCGCATCGCGCCGGAGGTCATCCCGGCGACCGACGCCGACTGGAGCGCCGAATACCTGGACCTGATCCTGGCGGTGCGGGTGGTGCCGGGGATCGAGGCGGCGCTGGAGCACATCCGTGCCCACAGCACGGGGCTGACCGACGGGATCGTGACCGAGGACGCACAGGCGGCCGATCGGTTCGTCCGTGAAGTCGACAGCGCGGCGGTCCTGGTCAATGCCTCGACCCGGCTGGTAGATGGAGGCGAGTTCGGCCGGGGGGCGGAGATCGGCATCAGCACCAGCCGGCTGCACGCCCGCGGCCCCATGGGCCTCGAAGATCTGACCACCACAAAGTGGATCGTGCGGGGGACCGGGCAGATCCGGGCATGACCGCAGCGGCGGTCCCGAGCGGGTCGCTCCTGCCTCGGATGAGCCCGGCGCGTCTTCATCGGGGGACTGGCCCCCGGTCGTTCGAGATCCTTCGCCGCTCGGCCCGCCCTGCCCCAGCTATGGCCGCTCGACCGTACCTCGCGCCTCTGCAGTCGGCAGCGCCACGAACGTCTCCGCCGCCGCCTCCGCGGTGAACCCAACTGATCGGCCGTCGATCGTCCCCAGGATCGTCCCGAACCCGCGGAGCTGCAGGAACGCCGCCGTCGGCGCGGGGCGCGCCGCGGCGCTCGCGGAAGGGCCGGTGCGGGGCAAAAGCGAGGCGAGCGCGTCCCGGACGCGAACGCGGACGGTGACCTCATCGGTCCCCTCGGACGCCTCGAGGGTCACCTCCGCGGGGACCGACACCTGCCGGCCGTCGAGCCGGGGGCCGGCGTGCCATCCCGAGTAGCGGATCCTGCGCACGGGGAACGCGGCGAGGAATCCCCCGGCGCCCCCGGCGCGCGCCGGCCCCCAGACAAACAACACGGCGGGGCGCTCCGCCGCTCCGCGTGCGGCGTGGGCGACATGCAGGGCCCCATAGAGGATCGCGCCCGCAGGTCCGCCGGCCTCTCCCCACTCCCAGGTCACCCCCCGCCAGGTTCCCCAGTTGTGGTCGTGATAGGCCGGCACGTGCGCGAGACGCAGCCGACCCCCGGCCGTCCGCACCTCCCCGTTCGCCCACCCCCGGACCGCCGGCACGACGTATCCGGAGATCACCGTATCGCCGGCACTCTCTTCCGGGGGAAGGTAGGAGCCGGGGGTGGGGGCGAGCCAGAGATCGATGTGAGCGCGCGGATCGTCAACCGTGACGTGGTACCGGCCGCCGACGTTCTCCACCCGCGCCGGGCCGACCCGTTGGTTGGCCGAGATCTCGCTGAGGTCGCCGGGGTGTATCACGGCGG
Source organism: bacterium (assembly GCA_035307765.1). Lineage (NCBI taxonomy): Bacteria > bacterium. Next base: position 27,692 of record DATGHU010000016.1, read on the forward strand.
GGAGCGTGAGGTCCTCGACGGGACGCCCGGGTCTCTTAATACGGATGAGCACTCCGCCCCGCCCCTCGCCCCCGACCAGGATGGTGAGGTACCCATAGACCCCGGTTGCCGGATCGACGAAGTTGAAGTAATCCCACTCCGCCCAGGTTGCCCCCGCCTCGCGGGGCGGTGCGTGGAACCGGTCGAGGCGGTCGACGAGCGCGCCCGGCCCGGGGGCGACCCACTCGCGATCCCTGGCGGAGTCGCGCGCACCCGGCACCGCGCCGGCGGCGGCCGCGGCGGCGTCCAGCGAGGGGATCCCCGCCGAGGCGATGGCCGGGACCACCCGGCCGCGGACCCTGACGTAGAGCTGTCGGGCGTCGATCTGCGGGGCGGCGGCAGCGATCACGCGATCAAATCGAGGCCCGCGGAGGATCTCGCGCACGACAAACCCGGCTTGCTGGATGGTGAAGTAGAGATCGGTCACCCCGTTAACCTTGAGGACGGCCGGATCCACGCCCTCCGGCAACAGGACGAGATCTCCCCCGGCGACGAGGTCCCGGTCGCGGGCCTGGGACAGCAGCGCGTCGCCGACGGACAGCAGCGCGATCATCACGGCCACCCCGATGCCGTATCCCACCAACAGCAGCAGGGTGCGCCGCGGCCGGTCGACGAGGCTGCGCCACGCCAGCAGCCAGATCGGCCCGGTCACGTCAGGCTCCCGTCCCGCATCCGCAGCTGGCGGTCCGCGAGCGACGCCAGCTCCACGTTGTGGGTGACCAGGACCACGGCGAGGCCCTCCCGGCTGAGCTGGTAGAGCAAGGCGCCGATCTCACGGCCCGTGGCCTCATCGAGTTCTCCCGTCGGCTCATCCGCCAGGAGGAGGTCGGGGCGGTTTGCCAGCGCGCGGGCGACGGCGATTCGCTGCATCTCCCCCCCGCTCAGTTGTCCCGGGCGGTGTCGCATCCGGTGGCCGAGCCCGACGCGTTCCAGCAGGCCGCGAGTGTGGCGGCGGCGCTCCTCCGCCGGCATCCCGGCCTCCATCATCGGCAGCCCGACGTTTTCTTCCGCGGTGAGCATGGGCAAGAGGAAGAATCGCTGGAAGATGAACCCGACGTGCCGGAGGCGGATCCGGGCGAGGGCCGCGTCGCTGAGTCCGCCCGTGTCCCGGCCGAGCAGGGTGACCATCCCGCTGGACGGTCGGTCCACGCCGCCGAGGAGGTGGAGCAGCGTGGACTTGCCGCAGCCGGAGGGCCCGGCGATGGACACGAACGTCCCCCGCGGGACCGCGAGCGTGATCCCGCGCAGAGCCTGGATCGGTTTTCCCGGCATGGGGTACACCCGGGTGACCGCGGCCGCGGCCACGACGGCGGGCACGGTGCCTTCCGTCACGACACGATCTCCCGGTGTAGGGTGCTGGCGATTTCCAAACGGGCGACGATCGCGGCCGGGTACACCCCGCCGAGCGCACCGGTCGCCAGCAGCACCCCGACCGTCCGCACCACCGCGGCCGTCGTAAGCGTGAAGAAGTGGAGACCCTCCGGAACGCCGGGGGCCGACAGGAGGATGCGGTCCAGATTTCCAGCGATCAGGATCCCGAGCCCGAACGCTCCCGGAAGGGCCGCGAAGGCGATCGTCACCCCTTCGGCGAGCACCAAGACGGCGACGCGCGCTCGCGTGAACCCGAGCGCCCGCAGCATTGCGAACTCGCCGAGCCGTTCGCCAACGGAGAGGGTGACGATCGCGGCGATCAGGAGAAACGCCACCGACGCGCTGACCGTCCCCAGGATGAGCGAGAACTGGTTGAAATACGTCAACCGCGCGCCGGTGCGCTCTAGGAACTCTTGAATGCTGAAGGCCGTAACCTGTGGGTCGTGGCCGGCGATCCACCGCGCCAGCGCATCGGCGCCCGTCGGATCGGTCATCCGCACGAGGATCAGGGAATCGCCGCCCCCGGGCCGACCGAGCAGGCGGCGGAGCACCGGCGCGGCGACGGCGAGCGATCGCTGCGTCGGCAGATCGAAGTAGAAGTCGGCGATCCCGACGACCCGCCCCGCCTGGACGCTCGCGAACTGCTGGAGAATCGTCCCCGGCGCCCCCGAGAGCACCACGCGGGTTCCAACCCGCACGCCATCCAGCCGGGCCATGTTCTGGTTGATCACGATGGGGACGACGCCGTCGCCGCCGTCCGGGAGCGTCGTGCGCCCGGCGGTTCGGGTGAGGTCGGCGCCCCGGAGGACCGTGTACACCCCCCGCGCGCCGATCGGAACCCCCAGGGCGAAGGAAGGAAACTGCCTGCCTTCGCCCCGCACGTACAGGTTGGCGCCCAGGACCGCGACGGCCGCGGCAACCCCGGGGCGTGCGGCGATCTCCGCGGCCAAGCGGTCGCCGTCGGCAATCTCCGCGTCGCTGGAAAACGGCATCGTGCCGCGGGGGACGACGCGGACGGCGAACCCGAGGCGGTTCATCACCGCGCCCAAGCTGGCCTGGAGCCCGCCCGCGAGCATCGTCATGTCCAGGAGCAGGGCGCCCGTTACGCTCAACCCGAGGACGACCAGCAGGGTCCGCCCGGGAACGCGGGTGAGGGTGCGCAGCGCCAGGAACACGAGGGGCCGCATGGGGAGGGGCTACCGTCCGAGTTGCTCCAGCGGATGGCGCGCCAGCAGCCGCCAGGCGATGAACGCGCCCGCCGCGATCCCCAGACACCCGGACAGGATCGCCGCCGTCACCAGCAGGTGCGGCGTGATCCGCGAGAACACCAGGTCGGTGTCGAAAAGCGCCCGGTAGTAGCCGTTGATGGCCCACGAGAGGACGTAGCCGATCCCAATCCCGATCGCGCTCCCGACCAGGGCGACGCCGGCGGCGATCGCCACGATCGTTCCTGCGACGGTGCGGGGCGAGATGCCGATGAGCCGCATCGCGCCGACCTGTCGCCGCATCTCTTCACCCTTCAGGGCCATGATGGCGATGAGAAATACGCTGCTGGCGAGCACCGTCACGAACCCGATCGCGCGGTGGAACCGCGTGATGACCTCGAAGGTGCTCGAACTCCGAGCGGCGAGATCGGCGGAGGTGTAGGCCCGGAACCCGAGCGCCGCGGCGTTCAGTCGAGCAACCACCGCGGGAGCGGCGGCGGGGGGCCGTAGCCGTACGACGATGCTGTCGACCGCATCCCCGCGGCCGGTCAGCGTCTGCAGATCGGGGAGATGGAGGCGAAGGTCGATCGACCCCCGGCCGACGTCGGTCGGATACCGGACCGGCCGGTAGATCCGCGCGACCCGCGCGGACTGCCAGGGCCCGGTTGGGAGCACGGCGATCTCCAGACGGTCCCCCAGGCCGACCCCCAATCGATGGGCGGCGCGGTCGCTGAGCGAGACCGGCCATGCATTGGAGATGTCGAGGGGCACCGGCTGCGAACGGACGGGGGGAATCCCTCCCCCGAGTCCCAGCAGGATAATGACCGCCAGCAGCGCCAGATACCCGGTGCGTCGCATGGGTTTCATCATAGCAATCGCTCGGCGGGGGCTTCAAATTCCGCAGGGGACGAATCCGCCGTCGTCCAAGCACTTCCATCGCGCACGAGGCTTCGGGAAGCGCTCCGGCTGGAGGGTGGCCGATGGACGTGCTGGTTCAAGCGTGCCTGAACGGATCGAGGACGCGCGCCGACCACCCCGGCGTCCCCCTCAGCGCTGACGATCTTGCCGCGGAGTCGCACCGAGCCGTGGCCGTCGGGGCGCGGGCGCTTCACGTCCATCCTCGACGCGGCGACGGGGCAGAATCGTTGGACCCGATGGCCTGCGGGCTGGCGGTGCAAGAGATCCGCACCCGCTGCCCGGGTGTGCCCGTCGGTCTCTCCACCGGAGGCTGGATCGAGCCCGACCCGGCCCGGCGGCTCGAGCAGGTCTCAGGGTGGACCGAGCTGCCGGATTATGTGTCGGTCAATTTCTCAGAGCCGGGCGCAGCCGAACTCTGCCGACTGCTGGCCGACCGCCGGATTCGCGTGGAGGCCGGGCTGGCGTCGAGTGCCGACGCCGAGCGATTCGTCCGCAGCGAGGTCAGCCGGCGATGCCTGCGGATCCTGCTTGAACCCGGACCTCAGGAGGCCAGGGACGCCCTCGCCCTCGCCTCCGAGATCGAGGCGATCCTCGACCGACAGCGCAATACCTCCCCACGGTTGCTCCACGGCGAAGGTCGAGCGGCATGGCCGGTGCTCGAGGCCGCCCTCCGCCGTGGATATGACGTCAGGATCGGCTTTGAAGACACCCTGCTCCTTCCCGATGGCCGCGCGGCTCAAAGCAACGCGGACCTGGTCGAGGCCGCCGTCGCCCTCGTACGGCACGGCGGGTCTGCGGCGGTGCGGCCGGCCCATCCCTGAGCGGTCGAAGACGGGCTCGAGCCGACCGTTCAGCCGCCCGGCATGAACCTGCGGGCGGGGAGTGTGGCCGCCGCGCCCAGGATCGTCAGCGCGCCCGCGGCGATCGGCAGGAACGAGACCGCGGGCACGGCGGTGAGATCCCACATCGCCCCTCCGATCAGCGGGGCCACAAACGAGTACGCATAGGCGATCGCATACATCCCGGCCGAGAGGCGGTGCACCTCCCCGCGGTCCGCGAGGATCGGAGGGAGCGCGAGGCACAGCGCGAGCGCCATCGCGAAGAAGAAACCAAGCATTCCGGCGCCGATCACGGCCCCGCGGGCCTGGGGGAGGAAGAAGACCCCCTGGCTGACCAGCATCCCGACGCCGATGATCAGAAACGGTTCCCGCCGCCCCACCGCCCGCGAGGCGATGAGCGCGGCGACGAGCGAGGCGGGAAGCTGACTGACGTTCAGGGCCGTCAGACACTCGCCGACGAGAGCGGGCCGACCGATCGCCCGCAAGAATTCGGGGATGAAGGCGTTCGCCGCGAAGTAGGAGGAGGAAGCTCCCCCCATCAGCAATCCCAGCTGCCAGGTCTTGGCCGTTTTCCATTGCGGCCACCACGGATCGCGCGGGCCCCCCGCGGCGTCCGGCAGGAGGGAGCTCAACCCCGCCATCGGGACGACGGTCAGCAGCACCAGCGCCCCCCAGAGGACAAAGCTCAATTCCCAGCTGTGATGCATCAGGGGGAGCGCCACGGGCAGCGTCAAGGAGGCGCTCAACGTTTCCCCCACCAGGATTCCGTTGACGAAGACCGCGGTGGCGAGACCCACCCGGGTCGGAAACCATCGATCGACCAGTGACGGGACCGCCGGCTGGGTGACCGCGATCCCGGCGCCCATGATGAAGGTCATGACAAACAGCATCGCAATCGAAGGGCCGACCCCGCGCAATCCGGAGGCGAGCGCGGCGCAGAGGGTCCCCGCGATCAGCGTGCGGCGCGCTCCCCATCGAGCGATGCAGAGCGCGCCGAGGACGGCCGCAACGGCGAACAAAACGACCGGGAGCCCGGTCAGCGCCGCCACTCCCGTTTCCGTGAGTCCGAGGTCGCGGTGGATGAGCGGGAGCACGGGCGGCACGGCCAGGATGGTCACCCGCAGGTCGATCCCGGCCAGCCAGAGGAGGACAAACCCTACCCATCGCGGCGCCGCTTCCGAGGGGTGCCTTGCCCTCGCGGACGTCACAGCAAGAGGGGTGTCGACGCGCGACGAGTCGGCATGCGGCGGCGGACCTCGCGCGCGGCCGAGGTGCCGCGCCCGCTGCGCTCATCCCCGGGGCCCGCCCGCTGCGGCCGACCGGGCTGTTCCCCTCGATGCTGAATCACCGCTCGGGGTCGCGCCCGCGTCGGAGCGGCGCCGGCGGGCGACGATGATCCCTCGGGTCACCCCGCCGCCTAAGCGCGCTGTGCCCCACGGGCCCGCACCGCCTCGAGGGCTGCGGCCAGGCGGTCACGCGTCACCGCGAGATCCTCCGGAAGGACCTTCACTTCTCCCAGCACCGGCATGAAATTGGTGTCGCCGGTCCAGCGGGGCACCACGTGCACATGCAGATGGCCGACGATCCCGGCGCCGGCGGCCCGCCCCACGTTCATGCCGACATTGAATCCCTCGGACCCGTACGTCTCGCGGATGGCCTGCATCGACGCGGTGGTGAGGTGGATCAACTCCAGCGTCTCCGCATCGTCCAGATCGGCGAGGTCGGCAACGTGGCGGTTCGGCACCACCATCAGATGCCCGGCGTTGTACGGGAACGTGTTGAGGATCACAAACACCCGCTCCGCCCGCCCGACGATGCGGTGGTCGCGATCCCGCCCCTCTCGGGGAAGGGTGCAGAACACGCAGTCCTTCTTGGGGGTCTCTTTGATGTACTGAATCCTCCACGGCGCCCAGAGATACTTCATCCCGCCCGGCCCCGCTTGATCAACTCCACCGCCTGCTGCGCCGCCGCCTGCTCCGCTTCCTTCTTGCTGCGGCCCCGGCCCTCCCCGAGGACCCGGCCGTTGACCTCGACGACCACAACGAAGGCCCGATCGTGTTCCGGGCCGCGCTGCCCCGTGATGCGGTAGCGCGGCAGCCGCCGCTCCTGCTGCTGGATGAGTTCCTGCAACTGGCTCTTGTAGTCTCCCTCACCCGGTTCCTCGAGGCGGCTCAGTTCCTCCGCAAACAGCCGTGACACGCAGTAGTGGGCCACGCCGTACCCCGAATCGATGTACACCGCGCCCAACACAGCCTCCAGCGCGTCCGCCAGGAGGGCCGGCCGTGCCCGCCCCCCGCCCTTCTCCTCCCCGCGCCCAAGCAGGACATAACGACCGAGGTCGATCTCGCGGGCCACGCGGGCGAGGGCTCCCTCGCTGACGATGCTGGCCCGAAGTCGCGCCAGATCGCCTTCGAGTCGGCCGGGGTAGCGCCGGTACAGGTAGTCGCTGATGGCGAGGTTCAGAACCGAATCGCCGAGGAATTCCAGCCGTTCGTAGTTCTCCCCGTGGCGGGTCCGGCCTTCGGCGGCCGCCGAGCCATGGACCAGCGCCAAGTGCAGCAGGGATCGGTCGCGGAACCGGATGCCCAGTTTGGTTTCGAGGTCGGTTAGGACCGCTTCGCGCTCCGCCGAGGGCGTCGCGTCTTCGTTCTCCGCCGGGCGGCCCGCCCTCGGGGACGGCGAGCCCGGGGCGGGGGGAGGCTTGGGGATATCCACCGTTAGGCCGGCCTCCGCAGCACCAGGATCGCGTTGTGCCCGCCGAATCCGAACGCGTTGGACATGGCGACGTCGACCCGCGCCGCCCGCGGCGTGTTCGGGATGTAGTCGAGGTCGCACTGGGGGTCCGGGACCTCGTAGTTAATGGTGGGGGGGAGCATCTCACGCTCGATGGCGAGGGCGCAGGTGATCGCCTCCACGCCGCCCGCGGCGCCGAGCAGGTGTGAGGTCATCGATTTGGTCGAGCTGATCGGAACGCGGTGGGCGTCTTTGCCGAACACCCGCTTGATCGCCACCGTCTCAAACCGATCGTTGTAGATGGTGCTCGTGCCGTGGGCGTTGATGTAGCCGATCTGTGTCGGGTCCAGTTTCGCGTCCTTGAGGGCGAGCTGCATCGCCCGTGCCGCCCCGTCGCCCTCCGGGTCCGGTTGGGTGATGTGGAAGGCGTCGGCGCTGGCGCCGTATCCGACCACCTCGGCATAGATGTGCGCGCCGCGGCGCTCGGCCTGGTCCCACTCTTCCAGGAGCACGATCCCGGCTCCCTCCCCCATCACGAACCCGTCTCGTTCGGCGTCGAACGGCCGCACGGCCCGCTCCGGCTCGTCGTTGCGCGTGCTCATCGCCTTCATCGTGCAGAACCCGGCCAGGCTCAGCGGGGTCAGCGCTGCCTCACTGCCGCCGCAGATCATCGCCGCGGCGTCATCCCGCTGGATCGTTCGGAAGGCGTCGCCGATCGCATGGCCGCTGGTGGCACAGGCCGAAACGACGGAGACGTTGGGACCCTTCGCGCCGGTCGCAATGCTGACGATGCCGGACGCCATGTTGATGATGATCATCGGGACGAAGAACGCGCTGACCCGGCCGGGGCCGCGCTCCAGCAACACCTGGTGCTGCTCCTCCCAGGTTTTGGCCCCGCCGATCCCTGAACCGATGATCACCCCGACCCGCTCGGCATTCTGCGGGGTGATCGCAAAGCCGGCGTCATCCAACGCGAGCCGGGTCGCCGCCATCGCAAACTGGACGAACCGATCGTTGCGACGGACCTCTTTGCGTTCCATGTACTGCGCGGGATCGAATTCTCTGATCTCGCCGGCGATCTGGGTCTCGTACGGAGATGGATCGAACGCCGTGAGTCGACGGACCCCCGAGCGGCCCTCCATCAACCCGGTCCAGAAGGCGTCCTTGCCGATGCCGATCGGGGTGATGACGCCGATCCCCGTCAGCGCCACTCGCTTGGTCATCGTGGTCCCCAGATGTCCGCCGCCCGTGCGGGAGCTATTCCGTCGGCGCTTCGACGTGGCTCTCGATATACTTTGCTGCCTCACCGACGGTCAAGATCTTCTCCGCCTCTTCGTCGGGGATCTCCAAATCAAACTCGTCCTCCAGCGCCATGACCAGCTCCACCACGTCGAGCGAGTCGGCTCCGAGATCCTCGACGAACTTCGACTGCGGCGTGACCTCATTCGCCTCCACGCCGAGCTGTTCTACCACTTTTGCCTTCACGCGATCGAATACCGGTGCCATGCCACGATCACCCCCTGGATCGTCCTACCGCATCACCAGCCCGCCGTCGACATTCAGGACCTGCCCCGTGATATAGCTGGCTTCCTCCGAGACGAAGAACGCCACCGCCGCGGCCACTTCTTCCGGTCGCCCGGTGCGGCCCATCGGAATATGATCGACGAACCGGGAACGCTGGTCCTCCCGGAGCGTCGCCGTCAACCCGGCCTCAATGTACCCCGGGGAGACGACATTGGCCGTGATCCCGCGACCGGCCACCTCCTTGGCCACGGCCTTGGTAAACCCGATCACCGCGGCCTTGGCCGCGATGTAGTTCGCCTGCCCCGGGTTTCCGACCTCTGCCACGATCGAGCTGATATTGACGATCCGCCCGCGGCGCTGGCGCAGCATATCGCGCAGCGCCGCGCGTGTGCAGTAGAACGTCGAGTGCAGGTTGACCGCCAGGATCTCGTGCCAGTCCTCGTCCCGCATGCGCACGAGGAGCCCGTCGCGCGTCAGGCCGGCGTTGTTGACAAGGACATCCAACCGTCCCCGCCATTCCCCCGCCCCTTCGACCAGCCGCCGGCAGGCCTCCGCCGAGGTGATCTCCGCCTGAAGGATCGTAGCACTGCTTCCCGCCTCCTCGACCAGGCGGCGGGTACGCTCGGCGCCCTCACTGTTGTGGCCGTAGTGCACCACGATCCCCGCCCCTTCCCGGGCGAGCCGAACGGCCACCGCCGATCCGATCCCGCCGGACGCTCCGGTGACGAGCGCAACGTATTCCGGCAGGCTCATCGGACCTGGAGCCCGGCAAGGGCGACCGTCGCGTCATTGCGGGAGGCGGGGTCCTCGATGTGATAGGGAGCCGCCGCCACCGTCTTGCGGATCATGCCGCAGAGCGTCGTACCTGGGCCGATCTCCACAAACTGCCGCACCCCCGTCTCCCAAATCGACCGGACCGACTGTTCCCAGAGCACGGGAGACGTCACCTGCGCGAGCAGCGCCCGACGAATGTCGTCGACTTCCCGGATCGGGGTCGCCGACACGTTCGCCACCACGGGGATATTCGCGGCGCGGAAGGGCGTCCGCTCGAGGTCGGCGGCGAGCCGCTCGGCGGCCGGCCGCATCAGGCTCGTGTGAAACGGCGCGCTGACTGCGAGCTGGATGGTGCGCCGGGCCCCGCTGGCCTTGGCCGCGGCCGCGGCCTCCCTGACGGCACGGGCCTCTCCGCCGATGACGATCTGGCCGGGGCTGTTGAAGTTGGCCACCTCCACCACCCCGAGGTGGGCGTGCGCCGCGCACAGGGCCCGCGCCTGGTCCGCGGTAAGACCCATCACCGCGACCATCATCGTGTCCTGCCCGCCGGTCGCCTCCTCCATGTAGATGCCCCTGAGTCGGACCAACCTGACCGCGTCCTCGAGCCGAAGCGCGCCGGCACACACCAGCGCCGTGTACTCACCCAGGCTCAATCCGGCGGCGATCTCCGGGGCGGCGGGAAACGTGGCCAGGCAGGCGAGGCTCGTGACCAGAATCGCGGGCTGCGTATTCGCGGTGGCGCGGAGCGCCTCCTCCGGGCCTTCGGTGCAGAGGCGCAGAACGTCGAAGCCGATCGCCGCGCTCGCCCGCTCGTACACCGCGCGGGCCTGGGGAAATTGCTCGGCGAGATCTCGCCCCATGCCCACGTACTGTGCTCCCTGCCCCGGGAACACCGCGGCGAACCCGGCCGGCGCCGTCGGGCTCAGCGGGCGCCCCCCCAGCGGATCGTGCACGCGCCCCAGGTGAATCCACCACCGAACGTGACGAGGACCCCGAGCCGCCCCTCTTGGACCTGTCCGGCTTGGACCGCTTCGTAGAGCGCAACCGGCACGGACGCGGCCGAGGTATTCCCATACCGCTGAACGTTGACGAAAAACTTCTCGAGCGGCACGCGGAGGCGGCGGGCCGCGGATTCAATGATCCGGATGTTGGCTTGATGCGGGATCACGAAATCGACATCGGTCGGTTCGAGTTCGGCCCGCCGTAGGGCCTCCGCCGCCGCCTGCGGCAGCGCCCGCACCGCGAACTGGTACACCTCGGGGCCATTCATGGCGATGAAGTGCTCCCCCCGCTCGACCGTGTCGAACGACGCCGGTCGACGGCTGCCGCCGGCCGACAGGTAGAGCGCTCCCCCGCCGGACCCGTCCCCTCCCAAGCAGAAGGAGAGGAATCCCTGTCCCGGCCGGGCCGGGCGCAACACCGCCGCGCCGGCGCAGTCGCCGAAGAGCACGCACGTGGCGCGGTCCCGCCAGTTGGTGATCCGGGAGAGGGTCTCTGCGCCCACGACCAGGACGGTCTCCGCCTGGCCCGAGGCGATGGCGCCGTGCCCGACGCTCAGTCCGTAGACAAAGCTCGAGCAGGCCGCCGACACATCGAGACACCCAACGGTACGGGCTCCCAGTCGTTTCTGCAGCAGACAGGCGACGCTGGGGAACATCGTGTCGGGGGTCGTGGTCCCCACGACGATGTAGTCGACGTCCGTCGCTTTCAGGCCGGCCTGGTCGAGCGCCTCGCGCGCCGCGCCGTAGGCGAGATCGGAGGTGGCCTCCGTCTCCGCGGCGATCCTGCGCTCGGACACGCCGGTGCGCGACCGGATCCACTCGTCGGTGGTCTCGACCGTTTTCGCCAGCTCGTCGTTGGTCAAGATCCGTTCGGGAAGGTAGCGACCCAGTCCGACGATCGTGGATCCCGTGTACACGGCGCGCTCCCTTGATCGGTCGTGTGCGCGATCCTCAGCGATGATTGCGCGGCGTGTTGTCACGCGTCGGCACGCGACCGCTGGGGGAGCGGAAGCTGTCCTTCCGGTTCTCTATCCCTCGGGGTGGTGGGGGCGGGTCCGGGCGACAGGTGCGAGAGCCGAGCGATGTCGGCGCGGATGGCTTCCACCATGCGGGAGTGGACGGAGTCCGCGGCGAGCGCGATCGAATTTCGAATCGCCTTGGCCTTGGAGCTGCCGTGGGTGATGATGCAGATCCCGTTCACCCCAAGCAGCGGCGCGCCTCCGTATTCCGTGTAATCCATCCGCCGGGCCAGGGCCCGCAGGCGCGGGGTCGCCAGGAGCACGCCCAGCCGGACGAGGATCCCCCGGCTCAGCTCCTCGCGGAGGAGCGTGAAGATCCCCACCGCCAGGCCTTCGCCGAACTTCAAGAGGAGGTTGCCGACGAAACCGTCGCAGACAGCCACATCGGCCGCTCCGCTGAAGAAGTCCCGGCCTTCAACGTTGCCGATGAAGTTGACGCCGGAGTGGCGCAGCAGATCCGCCGCCTGGATCACCGCCTCGTTCCCTTTGGTGTCCTCGGCGCCGTTGCTCATGAGCGCCAGGCGCGGCTCTGCGATTCCGAGCACCCGGTTCGCATAGACGCTGCCCATGATCGCAAATTGGAGGAGGTGCTTGGGGCGGCAGTCTACATTCGCCCCAACATCGACCATGATGGCGCGGCCCCGTAAGGTGGGCAACACCGCGGCGATCGCCGGGCGGTCGATCCCCTCAATGCGGCCGAGGGTGAGGAGCGCCGCGGCCATCGCCGCGCCGGTGTTCCCGGCGCTGACCACCGCATCGGCCTCGCCACGCCGGAGTGCCTCCGCCGCGACGAGGATCGACGCCTGGCGCTTCCGCCGGAGCGCCATCGCCGGCGCCTCCGCCATGCCAATGACCTCGGGGGCGTCCAGCACCCGAATCGGCAGCCCCGATTCCGGGTTGACCGATGCGAGCTCCTCGCTGACCCGGCTTGTCGGGCCCACCAGGATGACCTCGACGCCCAACTCCCGGGCGGCGAGGACCGCCCCCCCGACGACCTCCCGAGGGGCGTAGTCGCCGCCCATCGCGTCGATCGCGACTCGCAGCCTCGCTCCCTCCATCGGCGTCTCGGTCCGCTCCCTACCCGCCGGTTTTCTCCTCGGCGGGCTTGACCTCAATCACTTGCTTTCCCGCGTAATATCCGCACGCTGGACAGACCCGGTGGGGCGCCATCCGGGCATGGCACTGAGGACACTCCACCAGCGTCACCGGCTGTACCTTAAAGTGCGCGCGCCGGCTCGCCGTGCGCGCCTTGCTGAATCGCCGTTTTGTCAGTCCCATCCGTCACTCCTTCTCCGTCGTCGCCCCGCCCTTATGCACGGTCGCCCACTGCCGCAACACCTGAAGTCGCGGATCAACGGGATCCTCCGCACAGCCGCACGCGCCGGCGTTCAAGTCCGCGCCGCAGGTCGGACACAATCCCCGGCACCCCTCCCGGCACCTCGGCGCGAGGGGGAGGGCCAGAATGAGGTGCTGCCGGACGACCTCGGTCACGTCAATCGTATCATCGGGTCCGACCGGAGTCACAAAGTCGTCCGGACCCAACTCCGCCTCCACCGCTGCGGTGGCGGTCGCCGGACGGCCGAACTCTTCGGCGATGGAGAACTCGAGCGGCTGCTCGAATCGGACCAGGCACGCTCCGCACACGAGACTCAGTGCCGTTCGCACCCTTCCCGAGAGGCACACCGTCCGCCCGGTGCTGGCGACCGTGAGCGCCCCTTCGACGGGCCGCAGGAGCACCGCGTCCTCGGCAGGCGGCTCGCACGGCTCGGAGTACGCCAACGTCCGAACGGCGCCCCGATCAGCCAGCAGTTCGCCGATGTTAACCCGCACATCGCCACCTCACGACGTGTGCCCGGACGGCCTATCCCGCGAGGGGGGGTAACCGCCGGGCACACCGTCTGATTATACGGACGCCGGTTCGGCGTTGTCAAGAGACGGTAACTTTGCCGTTGTCGACCCGCGACGAGGTCTGCGCTTGCCCCCCGCTCCTAGCCCCGGTCCGCTCCGCGAGGACCGCCTTGCCGCGCTGCACCGTCGCGAGGATCCGTGCCACCTCGCGCTCCAGGCGCTCCAGGACGGTCAGCGCATAGAGGTCGGCGCCGCGTCGGGTCTCCTCCGCGTCTCGCACCGCCTGTTCCCGAATTTGCTGGAGTTGTTGCTCGGCGGCCCGGGCAAGCGTCCCGTCCTCGATCGCCCGGCGCGCGTGATCCTCGGCTTCGAGGACGATGCGCCGTGCTTCGTCCTGCGCGCGCCGCAGCACCGTCTCCGCTTCTGCCCCCACCGCCGCCGCTCGCTTGGCATCGGTGGACAGCGCCTCACGGAGGCGTTGCATCAACTGCTGAACTTCTTCGTCCCATGCGGCGCGGCGGCCCGGGGAAAACCGCGGCGGTCCCGCGGCCAGGAGCGCATCGAGGCGCTCCAGGCAATCTGGGATGGATGCGGGGATCGAGGATCGACCTGCCGTTGCCATCTCGTCACCTCTTGCGTTGTGACCTCAACTTCTGACCGAGCCGTTTCTCCACATTCTGGGGAATGAGACCGGAGACCGATCCGCCGAACCGCGCCACCTCCCGGATCAGCGTCGAACTCAGGTATGCGAATTCCGGAGCGGTCATCATAAAGACGGTTTCGATTTCGGGTCTCAGTCGTTTGTTCATCGCCGCCATCTTCAGTTCGTACTCGAAGTCCATCATTGCCCGCAGTCCCTTGACGATCACCGTCGCTCCCAGCCGCTCCGCGAACTCGACGGTCAGCCCTTGGAACTGCATGACCTCGACGTCGGTCTGCTCCGCCGCGGCGCGGAGCATCGCCACGCGGTCGGCGACGCTAAACATCGGGTCTTTCTCTATGTTGGTCGCGACGCCCACGACCACGCGGCGAAACATTCTGCGGGCCCGCTCGATGATGTCCAGGTGCCCGTTGTGCACCGGGTCGAAGCTGCCGGGATACAAGGCAATGGCGAGCCTGTTCTCCCTCAAGGCCCTTCCTCCCTCTTCCCACCCCGCGCGTACGTCCAAAGCGCGGTTTCTCCGTACCGGACCGCCCGGAGGCGGGTGAGCCCCGCGATCTCGCCCGGATCATCCCGCCAGTGGCCTTCGGCGATTGCCAGGCCGTCATCCGCCAGCACCGCCCCGGCGGCGATGCGTCTCAACGTCTTCGCCTGCAGCCCGAGCCCATACGGCGGGTCCAGGAAGATCAGGTCGAACTGCCGCTCCTGCGTGTCGAGCGCCTGCACCTCGGTCAGCACGTTGGCCCTGCGAACTTCGGCGTGGGGGACCGCCGCCAGGGACTCCCGGATCAAGGCGGCGTTGCGCGGATCGCGTTCGACGAAAACGACCAGGCTCGCCCCCCGTCTCAGCGCTTCAATCCCAACCCGTCCGGTCCCTGCGAAGAGATCGAGCACGCGGGCGCCGGCGAGGCGCGGGGCGAGCGAATTGAAGAGCGCGCCCGTGACCTTGCTGGATGTCGGGCGGACGCCGTGCCCGCTCTTGACGTGCGCCCGGGTGCCGCGGGCCCTGCCGCCGCCGCTGCGCACCCGTCAGCCGACCCGCACGTTCTCGACGCGGGCGCCGCCGAACCGTTGCTGGAGTGCTTCCGCCAGGGGGCGGTGCGCCGGTTCCCCGAGCGCGGGGTCGCTCCGGAGCAAGATCTCCGCATCTCGGCGGGCGCGCTCGAGCCAATCGTGGTCCCGAACGAGATCGGCGACCCGGAGCTCGGTGACGCCGTGTTGTCGGAGCATGGTCTGCCGGCGGTCGCCGAGGAGTTCGCCGGCCCCTCTGAGCTCAAGGTCCCGCTGGGCGATGCGGAACCCATCCCCCGTCTCCACCATCGCGGCGAGACGCGACGCGGCGATCGCGTCGTCGGCGGCGACATCGGCGACGAGGACGCAGACCGATTCGTGGGTTCCCCGTCCGACGCGCCCGCGGAGCTGGTGAAGTTGGGAAAGCCCGAAGCGGTCGGCGTCCTCGATCACCATCACCGTGGCGTTCGGGATGTCGATCCCAACCTCGATCACGGTGGTGGCGACGAGGACGGCGATCTCGCCATCCCGCATCGCGCGCATGGTCGCATCGCGCACTTCAATCTTCATCCGCCCGTGCAGCACGCCAACTCGAAGGCCGCGGAACACCTCCTGTTGCAGGCGGGATGCGAGCGCCGTGGCGGCCTCGGCCTGCAGCTTGTCGGATTCTTCGATCAACGGGCAAACGATGTAAGCTTGCCGCCCCGCCTCGACCTGCGAGCGGACGAACTCGTACACCCGCGGCCGACTCGAGGTGGGGCGGGTGTAGGTCTTGATCGGCGACCGCCCCGGCGGGAGCTCATCGAGCGTCGAGACGTCCAGGTCGCCGTAGAGGGTGAGGGCGAGGGTGCGCGGGATCGGCGTCGCCGTCATCACGAGCACGTCCGGATGGTCGCCTTTCTTGCTCAGCGCCGCCCGCTGGGTGACCCCGAACCGATGCTGCTCGTCGACGACGACCAACCCCAACCGATGAAATTCCACTTCCTCCTCGATCAGGGCGTGGGTGCCGATGATGATGTCGGCACGTCCCTCCCGCGTCGCCTGGAACGCCTCCAGGCGGGCCGCGCGCCCCAGGCCGCCCACCAGCAGGACGGTTGTGATCCCGAGGGGCTCAAGTAGGGTGTGGAGGGTCAGGTAGTGCTGCCCGGCCAAGATCTCCGTTGGAGCCATCAACGCCCCCTGCGCCCCCCCTCCCACACAGCGCAGCAGCGCGGTCGCGGCGATCAGGGTCTTCCCCGAGCCGACATCGCCTTGGAGCAGCCGGTTCATCGGGTGGGACCGGTGGAGGTCTGCGCTGATCTCGTCGATCACCTGGCGCTGGGCCCGGGTGAGCGAGAACGGCAAGCCGGCGTGGAACCGGGTGATGAGCTCGGAGGCGTCCCCGTACTCGACGCTCCGCCGCTCGGCCGCCGCGGCGGCCTTCTGGCGGAGCAGCAGTAGTTCGAGGAGCAGCAGTTCCTCGTACACCAGCCGCCGGTGCGCCGCGGCCTGCGTGTCCTGGGTGTCCGGAAAGTGCGCCTGCCGCAGCGCGTCGGCGAGCGCGGGAAGGCGGTGGCGACGCCGAAGATCGTCCGGCAGCCATTCCGTGATCCGCGGGGCGGTGTCCTCGATCGCGTGGAGCACGATCGTCCGCAGGATCCGCTGGCTCAACCCCTCGGTGCCGCGATAGACGGGGACGATCCGCCCCACGTGCAGCGTCTCCTCACCATCCTCCAGGAGCTCGAACTCCGGGGCCGCCATCTGCACCTCCCCGCCCTGCCGCTGTACCCGTCCGTGCAGGACGATCCTGCGCCCCCGCAGCAGCTGGCGCGCGAGGTACGGCTGGTTGTACCAAACGGCATGGAGGACGCCGGAGGTATCGACGATCGCGGCTTTGGTGATCGTGAGGCGCCGTCGCCGCGGCCGGAACTGGCGGATTTGGCCGATCGTGCCTTGAACGGTTTCCACGGCGCCGTGCCGGAGGTCGTAGATGGCGCGGAGGTGACTGCGATCCTCGAGCCGCCGCGGGAGCGTGTAGAGCAGATCCCCCGCGGTGGCGATCCCTAACCGCGCGAGCATTTGAGCGCGGCCCGGCCCCACGCCCCGCAGGTAGCGCACCGGGGTTCCCAGGTCGACGGCGGTGGGGGGGAAAGGGCTCGCCGTCATCTCCTGCGGGGAGCACACGGGAGGGGGCGCCGGCCGTGCTCTGCGCGAACTCACCATGCCGCCCGCCTCCTCTGTCGCGCTGTCCGTTGCCCGGAGCGGGCCAGGCGGCGATCGCCTGCCACGCGGGCAATTCTACGCCCCGGGCGTTGTCCCTCCCCAAGGCGTGTGGTAGACTGCGGAGAGAGTTCGACCGGCGAAGGGAGACCGCGATGGCACGGCGATGCGCGGTGTGCGGGAAGGAGCCGCGCACCGGCTACAGGGTGAGTCACTCGCACCACAAGACGAAGCGGAGGTTTGCCCCCAACCTGCAGAGCGTGCGCGCCGTGATCGACGGCGTGCGACGACGGGCCATGGTCTGCACCGCGTGTCTCAAGGGGAAGAAAGTGGTCCGGGTGGCCTGATCGCTCACATCACGGGCGGCCCTTCTCCCCGCAGTCTGGCAATCAGGCCCCGGAGCTCGGGTTCCTCCAGAACGTAGCGGTCACCGCAGAATCGACAGGTCACCTCGGCGCGTCCCTCCTGCATGAGGATGGTTTCCAGTTCGTCGACCCCCAGCAGGCGGAGCATGCCCTCCACGCGCTCGCGGCTGCACTGGCACTGGAACGCCAGCGGGGTGGCCGCTCCGATGTGCGGGTGCAGATCGCCGAGCGAAGTGGACAGGATCTGCTCAGGCGTGTGCCCGGCTCGCATCATCTGCGTGATCGGCGGAAGCTGTCGCGAGCGGGTTTCCAGGTCCTCCACCACCCCGGGGGGCGCCCCCGGCAGGATCTGCACACACAACCCCCCCGAGGCCAGCACCCGGAGACCTGGACCCACCAGTACCCCGAGCGAGACCATCGACGGGATCTGCTCGGAAACGACAAAGTACGAGGCGAGATCCTCCGCAATTTCCCCGGACACCAGCGGTGCAGACCCGTGGTACGAGACCCGAAGCCCGAGATCCCGCGTGACGTGGAGCAGCCCTTGCCGGCCGACGAGCCCGCCGACGTCGAGCTTGCGGGCGTTTGTCTCCGGCAGATCGGCCAGGGGGTGGACGGCGTAGCCGCGAACGTGGCCTTCCGCGTCGGCTTGGGCGATGACGCCGCCAATCGGTCCGTCTCCCAGCACCCGCAGGAGGACCGATTGCCCGGCCTTGAGCCCGGCCCCCAACAGTGCCGCCGCCGTCAGGCTCCGCCCCAGGGCCGCGGTCGCGGTGGCCGATGTGGCGTGGCGGATGCGCGCATCTTCAACGGTCTGTGTAGAGACCACGGCGATGGCCCGAATCGTCCCGTCCGCGGCAGTGGCCCTGAGGACGGCGTCCCGTATCTGCACGCCTCTCCCCTCCGTCATCGCGCCGGAACGCTTCCCCGGCGATCACGTGAGTAAACGTTGGGCGGAGCGCCGGGCATTCCCCCGCGCACCCGCGGGCGGGCGCGACGCCTCGGCCCGTCCGTCGTGTCGAATCGGGGGCGGACCTAGCCCTCCCGGTCGACGTCGATCTCCGGTGTCACAGCGTGCATCGGGTTGGCGGGGCCGTGTCCTGCCCCGATCGGCAGCGCCGCTTCGATGGCCCGGGTGATGAAGCGCTTGGCATTTCGGATCGCCGCGGCGGCCGGCAGGCCGCGCGCCAATCCGGCCGTGATCGCCGCGGAGAACACGCACCCGGTGCCGTGGGTGTGCGTGGTGGCGATCCGAGGCGTGGCCAGGCGCTCGCTGCGCCGGCCGTCGAAGACCACGTCGACGGCGGCGCCCTCGAGGTGGCCCCCTTTGACGACGACGAAGCGCGGGCCGAGGGCGTGCAGCTCCCGCGCCGCCGCCTCCATCTCCTCGAGGGTCCGCACCGATCGGTTGAGCAGCGCACCCGCCTCGTGCAGATTTGGGGTGACGACCAGGGCGATCGGCAGCAGGACCCGGCGGAGGGCGTCGCACGCCTCCGGCCGCAGCAGCGGCGCCCCACTCTTCGAGATCATGACGGGGTCGACCACCAGCGCGGCGATCCGGCGACTGCGGAGCTCGTCGGCGACCGCCTCGATGATCGGCGTATTCGACAACATCCCGGTCTTTGCCGCATCGACCCCGATATCCCCGATGACGGCATCGATCTGCTGGCGAACAAACTCCGGCGTCATCTCGACGATCGCCCGGACGCCGGTGGTATTTTGTGCGGTCAGTGCCGTGATGGCCGTCATGCCGAAGACGCCGAGCGCGGAGAACGTCTTAAGGTCGGCCTGGATCCCCGCGCCGCCGCCGGAGTCAGACCCCGCAATGGACAGCGCTCTCGGGATCATCGCCGTCCCCCCCCTGCCGGAAAATG
This sequence comes from bacterium, assembly GCA_035307765.1. NCBI lineage: Bacteria > bacterium. The sequence goes on from DATGHU010000016.1 coordinate 47,073, forward strand.
ATCCCACCCCTCCGCGGTCAAGGGACGCGGGACCCCGGATCCGTGAATCCACCGCCCGGCGGATGCCGGAAGGATCTCCGCGATGCGGGTGAGGTTTACGCCGATGCGCCGGGCGACCCCGGGGGCCTCGGCGTCGAACCCCGGCTCCGCGGCAAACAGGAGCTCATAGTCCTCGCCCCCCCGCAGCGCCCACGCGCGCGGGTCGATCCCCGCCGCGTGCGCGACCGGCCCGAGTCCGTCAGGAACCGGCAGCCGGTCCTCATCGAGGCGCACGCCGACTCCGGAGGCATCGACGAGGTGCAACAGGTCGCTGGCCGTTCCATCACTCGTGTCGATCATCGCCCTCGGCCCGAGCGCGCTCAAGACCCTGCCGGCGTCCACCCGCGGACTCGGCCGGCGGTATGCCTGTTCCAGCACCGCCCTCCCGGGAGCCTGGATCTCGGGATGCTCGAGGAGGAATCGGCCGGCCGCCGCTTTCCCGAGAGACCCGGTCACCCACACTCCGTCCCCCGGTCTCGCGCCCGAGCGGGTGACGGGCCGGGGTGTCTCGCCGAGCAGCGTGATGTCGACCACGAGCGGGCCATCGGCGCCGGACACATTTCCGCCGACGATGGAGACGGCGTGCGCCAGGGCGGCGGCGGCGATCCCCCGGTACAGCTCCTCCACCATGTCGAGGAGGGTATCCCGCGGCAGCACCAGCGAGATGAGCGCGTGGCGCGGGGTCCCCCCCATCGCCGCCACATCGCTCAGGTTCACGGCCAGCGCGCGCCAGCCGACGTCCCCGGGCCGGCACAGTGCCCAGGTGAAATGGACCCCCTCAACCTGACTGTCGCATGTTGCCACGACGGGATGCGAGAACTGCAGGACTGCGGCGTCGTCGCCGATCCCGATGGTCACCCCGGGCCCGGCGGTGGGGACGAGCTGCCGCAGCCGGTCGATCAGGGCGAACTCCCCCACCGACGCGATGGTGTTATCCGGTGAGTGCGGCATCGACCTCCCTCCGAATCCGGCGCACCGCGGCCGCGACGTCCTCCGCCATGGTCACCGCGGTGATGACCGCCACTCCCCGCGCCCCGGCGCGGATCACCGCCGCCGCGTTATCCGCCGTGATTCCCCCGATGCCGATCAGCGGCAGCCGAACCACCCCGCGGAGTTCGCGCAGGCGGTCGAGGCCGATCGGCTCGCCGGCGTCCGCCTTGGTGGCCGTGGCGTAGATCGCCCCGACCCCAAGGTAATCCGCTCCCGCCCGTTCGGCCGCCACGGCCTCCTCCGCCGTGGCGGCCGAGACCCCGATCACCGCCTCGGGTCCCAGCATTGCCCGCACCTCCCGGGTCGGCAGGTCGTCCTGGCCGACGTGGACCCCGTCAGCCCCGACGATCATCGCGACGTCGGCCCGATCGTTGACGACGAACGCGACCCCGGCCGCGCGGCACAGGGGGAGGATTTCCCGGCCCGCTTCCACGATTTGGCGGGCCGGGGCGTCCTTCATTCGCAGCTGCACGGTAGTCGCCCCACCACGGATCGCCGCCTCGGCGATCTCTCGGGGCGATCGTCCCCGGCTCCTGAGCGCATCGGCGATCACGTACACCCGCCAGTCCCGCATCATCCGAGCCGGGTCCGGGCGCGCCGCACGGCCGTGGCCCCGTCCAGGTCGTTCAGGGCATCCAGAAGCGCCGCGCGAAACGTGCCAGGCCCGCCGCTCCGCCCCGCCGCGCACTCGGCGGCGACCTCGAACCAGACCAGCCCGGCGGTCGCCGCCGCGAGAGGGTCGGGTTCGATGGCGGCGACCGCGCCGATGCAGGCCGTCGCCATGCAACCGCTCCCCGAGATTCGCGCCAGCCAGGGATGTCCGTTGGCGATGCGGACGGTCCTGGTGCCGTTGGTCAGCAGATCCTCGACCCCGGTGGCCGCGACCGTGGCTCCGGTCGATGCGGCCAGCCGCCGGCTCAACGCGTCGATGTCCTCGATCGTCCCCGCGGCATCCACCCCTCGCACGTGTCCGGCCAGTCCCGCAAGCGCGGCGATTTCTCCGGCGTTGCCCCGGATGCACGCACACCGGATCTCGGCCAGCAGGCGCCGGATCTCCGCCGACCGGAACGCCGTCCCACCCGCCCCCACCGGGTCCAGGATGACCGGCACGCCGCGGTGATTGGCCCGCCGGCCCGCTCGCACCATCAGGTCGGTGATGTCGCGGGTCAGGGTCCCGGTGTTGAGGACGAGGGCGCTCGCCTGGCCGGCGATCTCCTCCACTTCTTCCGGCGCCCGCGCCATCACCGGGGCGGCGCCGATGGCCGCGGTGACGTTCGCCACGTCGTTGATCGTGACGATGTTGGTGATGTGGTGCACGAGGGGCCGAGTGCTGCGGACACGGGTCATCAGTCCGGCGATGTCGCCGACGGAGCGGGTCACCGCGGGCCGCCTCCGGCCACCCAGCGGTGGAGCCAGTGGCGGAAGCGGAGGCGAAGATCCACCCGCTCCACGGCCCGCTGCATCGCCTCGACGGTCACGGTCCCCCGCCGGTAGGTGATCTGCACGTTCTTGGTCGCCAGGTTCACGTCCGCGCCGACCACTCCGGGGAGCTCCTCCAGAGCCCCCACCACGCGCCGTGCTCAGAGGCGGCAGAGGATGCGGTCCGCGCGGATCACGGTCGCCTCGACGCCGCCGCCTGCCCCGGTCACGACTGGACGGCCCATCCGTTGACGGCCGGGACGCGGCGAAGCGCCCGGATGAGCACAAAGCCGAGGATCGCGCCCGGGATGCTGCTGGAGAGAAACGCGATCTGAAACCACCAGAGGGTGTGGTGGGATCCGACCAACGGCTGGAAGAACCACGCCGCCAGGGTCGCGCCGATGGGCCCCGTCCCGATCGGCTCGCAGAGGGCGGCGGCGTCCGAACGCATCAGGCGGTACGCGTACCCGACGACCAGGGCGCCGAAGGGGCTGCCGGGGAACGCGAAGAGCGATCCCCACCCCAGGCTGTGGCGGAGGAAGGCCGTGACCAGCGCCGCGGCCGCCGCGTACCACGGGCCGACGAGGATCCCGGCGATGGCGTTGATGGTGTGCTGGAACGGCGCCACCCGCGTGGGGCCCACCGGGATGCTGAGCGACCCGAGAAGCGTCGCCAGTCCGGCGAACATCGCGGCAAGGACGAGCCGCCTCAAGTGCTGATCACGGTCCCGATCCCGAACTCCTCCCATCATATCGGCCATCCCTCCATCCGATCCGACATCTCCCAGAACAGATACTCATATCGCTGGCTCTGAAGATATATCTCCCGCAGCGCCGCCACCCGGTCGGCCGGTGGATCCGGTGCCATCCGGTCCAGGAGTTCCGCGGCCCACGCGGCGAATGCCCCGTACTCCTCCGTGGTATAGAGGCGGATCCAGTCGGCGTAGAGGGGGTGGCGGTCCCAGCCGTCGCGCGCTCGCAGGGCGGTCGCGATCTCCCAGTAGCCGTGCGCGCACGGGAGGATCGCCGCCAAGATCGCCGCCAGATCTCCGGTCTCGGCCGCCACCCGTAGATGGTTGGTGTAGGCGACGGTGGTCGGAGCGGGTTCGGTGTCGTCCAGCGCCTCGGGGGCGATTCCGGCCTTCCAGGCACACTGGCGGTGCAGGTCCATCTCCGTATTCAGGGTCTGCACGAGCAGGTCGGCGAGCCGTGCGGCCACGCCGAGATCCGGCGCCCGGGCCGCGGCCAGGGCCAGCACGCGGCAGTAGTGGATCAGAAACACGTAATCCTGCCGCAGGTAGAACTGAAACCGGTCCTCCGGCAGGGTGCCGTCGCTCAGCCCCCGGACGAACGGGTGTGAGAGGACGCGCGCGCGCAGCGGCGCCGCGGCGTCCTGCAGCTGCGCGAAGAGGCTCATCCGGCCGCCGCCGGATCCCGCGCCCCGATCGTCATCGGGCCAGGTTGGTGTAGAGCTGGTCGACGGGCACGGCTGACGAGATGACCTTGTGTGCCGCCAGCCACCGGTCGAAGTCGTCCCACCGGGCGCCCGCCTGAACCTGGGACCGCGCGTAGTACGGCAGCGTCGCGCGAAACGATCGGCGATTGAACTCGTCGTTGATCTTGGGGTTCCCGCGGATGTTGGCGTGGACGTAGTCCGCGAACGCCGCGTCGGGGGATGCCAGCGTGAACGCGATTCCTCGAGATACCGCGCGAACGAACTGCTCCAGCGCCGGCCGGCGCTGGGCCAGTCGCTGGTCGCTCGTGATCAGCACCAACTCGTAGAAGCTGGGGACGCCGTACTTCTCCAGTTCAAACATTCCCACCGCCTGACCCTGGAGCTCGATCTGCACACGCTCGACGTTGCGGTACGCTCCCACCACCGCGTCGACCTTGTGGGTGAGGAGCGCGGGAACGAGATCGAACGAAACGTTGACCATCTTGACATTGGATTCCGCCGCCCCATCGCTGTGCATGATCTGGTCGATGAACGCGTCTTCCAGACCGGTGACCGAAAAGCCGACGCGTTTGCCCACCAGGTCCTTTGGCGAGCGTATGCCCGTCCGCTTGAGGAACATGACGGTGTTCAGCGGGTGACCGATCAGGAGCCCGATGCTCCGGATGGGGAGCGTTTGGGCGCGGGCCAGGATCAGATTGGGCTCGTAGTTGACCGCCACATCGACGCGGCCGGCGGCGGTCAACTTCAGCGGGTCGTCCGGGTTGGCGGGGACCTGCATCGCTACCCGCAGGCCCTCCTGCGCGAAATACCCTTCCGCTTGCGCCGCGTACAGCGGCACATGGTCGGGGTTCGGAAACCAGTCCAGCATAAACGTGATCGGGGTCGGCGCTGGCATCCCCCCTGCGGCGGCCGCGGTCCCGACGACCATCGCCAGCGTGATGAACGCCGCTCCCCACCCTTTCCTTGGCATCATCCCCTCCTCAGGTGCGCTCCGGGTCTTCCACCCGGCGCCATGGAAGCACGAGCCGTTCGACGCCCGAGACGGCCAGGAACAGCCCGATGGCCATCACGCTCAGATACACGATGGCCGCGAACACCAAATCGATTTGGAGTTGGGCGTTTGCGTGGATCATGAGGAATCCCAACCCCTGCGTCGCGCCGACCCATTCCCCGATCACGGCGCCGATCACGCTCGTCGCGACCGCGATTCGAATCCCCGAGAAGACGAATGGGAGGGCGGCCGGGGCGCGGATCTTAAACAGCACCTGCGCGGGGGTGGCGCCGAGGATGCGGAGGAGGTTGACGGCGTCGGGATCGGCCGCGCGCAGGCCGTCGACCGTGTTCACCACAATCGGGAAGAAGACGATCAAGGCCGTCATCGCGACTTTGGAGAGCATCCCGTATCCCAGCCACACGATGAGCAGGGGGGCGATCGCGAACACCGGGATCGTCTGGCTGGCGATGATGAGCGGGTAGACCCCGCGTTCGACCAAGCGGGAGGAAAAGATCAGGAGCGCCAGGGCGGTTCCCACGACCGCGGCGATCGCAAAGCCGAGGAGAATCTCCTCCAGGGTCACCGCGGCCTCTCCGAGCAGCAGTCCACCGTCCGCAACGAGCAGACGGGCGATCCGCGACGGCGCGGGCAGGATGTAGAACGGAACCCCGAACGTCCGGACGCCCCACTCCCAGGCGGCGACGAAGGTCATGAGCAACACGGTGGGGGGTCCAGCGCGGTCGATGGCCCGCCTGACCGACGCCCATCCCATGCCGCCCCCCGCGGTACGATCTTCCCGGACCTCGATCGACCCCTCGGAGAGCGGAGTGGTCCTCATCGTACCACCTCCGGCAGGTCCTCTTCGAGGAGCGCCAGCAGGCCCGCTTTCTCCCTCACCACCTGATCGTCGGTGGCACGCCGCGGCCTGGGCAGGCGGATCCCCACCTCCCCGCGCACCCGCCCCGGCCGTGCGCTGAGGACGTAGATGCGATCGGCGAGGAGAACCGCTTCTTCAACGTCGTGGGTGATGAATAAGATGGTCCGGCCGAATTCCTCGACCAGCCGCCGCAGATGCCCGTGCATCGCCGATCGGGTCATGGCGTCCAGCGCGCCGAGGGGTTCGTCCAGCACCAGCAGGTCCTTTCGGCAGAGCAGGGTGCGGACGAGCGCAACCCGCTGGCGCATCCCCCCCGAGAGGAGGCTGGGATAGGCGTGCTCAAACCGCTCCAAGCCAAAGCGGCGGAGCAGATCGCGGGCGTCGTCCCGTGCGGCCGCCCGCGGGGTCCCCTGGACCTCCAAGCCGAGAACGGCGTTGTCGATCACCCGGCGCCAGGGGAGCAGGAGGTCCTTTTGCTGCATGTAGGCGACACGACCCCGGTCGCCGGCGAGCGGGCGGCCGTCGAGGCGGACCTCCCCGCTGTCCGGAGGGATAAGCCCCGCCACGATGTTGCAGAGGGTGCTCTTCCCACATCCGCTGGGGCCGAGCAAGGCGGTGAACTCTCGGGACCCGACGTAGAGCGTGATATTGCTCAGGACGTCGAGCCATCCGCCGGAGCCGCGTCCCGCCCCGGTCAGGGGAAACCGTTTGGAGAGGTTTCGGATCTCGAGTTTCGGCGTCATCCCGCGCACCGCCCCTCCAAGCAAAACGCGCCACCCCGGAACCGGGGCGGCGCATCGAGTCTCCCTCCGCTGGCATTACCCAGATCAGGTTCCGGGGTCGACGGCAGGGTAGCCGTCCTCTCAGCCTGGTCCCCCAAGCTCCCCCATGACTATGGGTGATCTAGACCTAGTATAACACATGGCGGTCGATCGGGCCACGGCGTTCACGACCCGGACGACCCGGGTGACGAGGCGTCCCCGGCGTCGGCACGCAACACCCGCCACAGTTCGTCCCCCGCAGGAGGCTCGAGGGCCAGGTCGACGTCCCGGCGCCGCACCACCCGATCGCGGGGCAGGAACCGGCCGATCTCGACGGCCCTGACCCCGGCGTCCGAGATCGCCATCACGGTGCGCGCCGGATCCGGGGTGGCGACGAGGAGCCCCCCGCTCCCCACCAATCGGAGCGGGTCCGCGCCCAACTGCGCGCAGATGGCTGCGGTTTCGGGGAGCACCGGAACGCGGGCGGCGTCGATGTGGACGCCGATCCCCCCGGCCTCGGCCATTTCGTAGGCCGCGCCGAGGACGCCGCCTTCGGTGACGTCGTGCATGGCATGGGCTCCCCCCCGCGCCGCCGCCCGCGCCTCCGGGAGGACGCTGATCCGTCCCCGGAAGGCTTTCGCCCGCTCCACCAGCGCGATCCCGAGCGGGGGAACCAGGCGATGTTCCAGTATCCCGGCGAGAATCGCGGTTCCCTCGATTCCCGCCCCTTTCGTGAGGAGTAGCGCGTCCCCCGGTATGCCTCCGCCGCTTCTGAGGACCTGATCCTTCCGCGCCCGTCCCACGGCGGTGACCACCACGATCGTCCGCTCGATCCCCGGGGTCACCTCGCTGTGGCCGCCTGCGATTTCCACCCCCAACTGGCGGGCGGCGGCCGATGCGTCTTGCATCACCCGGGCGAGGTCGGAGGCGGCATCACCGGGAGCGAGGAGGAGCGTGAGCAACAGGGCCACCGGCTCCGCCCCCGTTGCCGCGAGGTCGTTCGTCGCGATGAAGGCCGCGTACCACCCCAGATCGGGCCCGGCCCCGGTGATGGGATCGGTGGTTAGGACGGCGACCTCGTCACCGAAGTCGATCACCGTGCAATCTTCGCCCATCTGGGAATGGACGAGCACATCGGCACGTCGCGTCCCGAGGTGTTGGTAGACGATCGAAGCGAGGAGGTTGGGGGCCACCTTCCCGATCGGAAGACCCACCGTCGCTGCCCTCTACGCCAGCGTGACTTCCGCCGGAGCCCCGACGCGACTAGACGGCCACCCGAGACGAGATCACGGTCATCTTCTTCAAGATCGTTTGGGCGACTTCCAATGCCCGGACCCCGTCCTCCCCGGGCACGAGGGGGGTCGTCTCGCCGCGAACGCAGCTGACGAAGTGCGTCAACTCCGCGCGCAACGGCTCCTCCCCCTTCACCACGGTCCGCCGTTGGGTCCCGTGTCGACGGACCGTGATCTGTTGTCGGAGGTAGTTGAGATGGATCAGCCCGTCGGGGAGCGTGATCTCGAGTTCGGCAGCCTTCACCGGGGAGACCCGGCTGGCGACGAAGCTCGCCAGGCACCCGTTCTCCAGCGCCAGGTGGGCGACGGCCAGGTCCTCGTCCTCGCCGTGGATGGCCGCCCCGATCGCGCTCACGCGGGTGACGGGGGAGCGCATCAGGTTCAGGATGATGTCCAGGTCGTGGATCATCAAATCCAGCACGACGCCCACGTCCATGATCCTGGAGGGGTCCCAGGGGCGCACCCGCCGGACCTGCACGAACAGCGGCTCGCTGACCAGATCTTTGAGGGCGTGGACGGCTGGCTTGAACCGTTCCACGTGCCCGACGAGCAGGGTCACCCCGGCTCGGTGCGACAGGTCGATCAGTTCGACCGCCTGCTCGACCGTGGTGGTGATGGGCTTTTCAACCAGGACGTGGACGCCGTGCCGGAGGAAGTCGCGCGCGATCTCGTAGTGGAAGGCGGTGGGAACGGCAAGGCTCACCGCGTCGACCTTGCCGAACAGCATGCGATAATCTTGGTGGCCGGTCGTTTGGTACCGCTTCGCGAAGGCGGCAGCCTCCGCGGGGATGGTATCGACGACTCCGGCGAGCGTGACATCGGGAAGATGGTGATAGACACGTACGTGGTGCTGGCCCCATTGCCCCAATCCGACAACGCCGACGCGGACCAGCCTAGTCATGGACATCTCCTTAGTGCCGGGGATCGAAGCGGCGGATCGCCTGAACGATCCGGTGGAGCTCCTCCTCCCCGAGCGCGGGGTGCACCGGGATGCTGAGGACCTCTCCGGCAGCCCGCTCGGCCTCCGGACAACGAGCGTCCCCGTAGCCTAACCGCTGGTAGAGCGGGCTCCGGTGGATGGGGGTCGGATAGTAGACCCGGGTGCTGATGCCGCACGCCGTGAGGTGCTGCGCCAACCGGTCTCGATGTCGCGGTGCCCGCAACGTGTATTGGTGGTACACGTGCGTGCTGCCTTCGGGCTCCACGGGGAGCCCCAGCCACTCGAGGTTCCGCAGCTCCGCGGTGAGGCGGGCCGCGTTGTGCCTGCGCCGGAGATTGCGTTCGTCGAGCGTGGCAAGCTGACCGATCCCGATCGCCGCCGCCATCTCCGTCATGCGGGCGTTTGAGGCCACCATCTCGTAGACGTACTGCGCCGATTGCCCGACGTTGGTCAGCATGTGGGCACGCGCGGCTACCCCGGGGTCGCCGGTGACCACCATCCCGCCCTCGCCGGTCGTGAGGTTCTTTGACGGGTAGAAGCTGAACGTTCCCGCGTCCCCCAGCGTGCCGACCTTGCGGCCGCGGATCGTGGCGCCATGCGCCTGGGCGGCATCCTCGATCACGACGAGGTGGTGGCGACGGGCCAGTTCCAATAGCGCGTCCATCGGGCTCGGCAGTCCGTAGAGATGAACCGGGAGCAGCCCCCAGACATCCGGGGTCCGAGCGATGACATCGGCGACCGCGCCGGGGTTGAGGTTGTAGCTCTGGGGATCGATATCGGCGAACACCGGGATCGCGCCTCGCCGAAGAATCGCGTTGGTCGTGGCGACAAAGGAGAATGGCGTCGTGATCACCCGCGCCCCCGACGGAACCCCCGCGGCCTCGAGCGCCACCTCGAGGGCGGTGGATCCCGATGAGGTGGCGGCGCCGTGGGCGACTCCGAGGTATGCGGTGAACGCCACTTCAAACTGGCGGACCCATCGACCTGCGACGAGCTGTCCCGACTGCAACACGTCCAGGACCCGGCGCTTGTCCTCGTCGGTGAGCATGGGAGCGGCGATTGGGATCGTCGGTTGCGACGTTATCTGCACGTCCGTGGCCCGGTTGATCTCTACCTCCCCGCTGCGCGATTCCTCCGAGATTTCTGCACCCCGGAGGGATTTCCTGCTCTGCTCGGTGGGGACACGGGTTGGCGTCGCGCGCGCCGTCGAGCGAATCGTGACGACGTCGCACCGAACGCGGGGTCACGGCGGCGATTCGAGTTGACGCCGCAGCGCGTCCAGCATCCGTTCGAGATTCTCCTTCATCTTGACCCGCAACAGCGTGCTGAGGAGTCCCCCGATCAACGGGATGTCGAACTCGAAATCCACCACGATCGTCGTGCGCGTTCCTTCGGGTTCCGGCGCGAACGTCCACGTCCCCTCGTAGCGGTCGAAGTCCCCTTCGCGTTGGCGGAACCGGCAGCGGTGCTCGGCGTTGTCCCACACGTCCTCCTCCACCCAGTGGACCCGGTGTCCCTCCACAACTCCTACCCACTCCGTCAGCGTGGGGACGCCGTCCCGCCGCTCCAACACCGTGATCCGCTCCAGATCGGGCATGAACTGCGGGAAATCCTCGACCCGCTTTGCCAGGTCGTACACGGCGTCGAGCGGCGCATGGATCAGCACCGCTCCCTCAACACGCGCCAAGCGCATCCCCTCCTCTTTTGATTTCGGGTGGGTTGCGTCCACGGCGACGGCGGTCTGCGCCGATACCCCGAGGAGCGGTCGGGTTACGCGTGCAATTCCAGCACGTCACCGTCTTCCAGGACGTGTTCCCGTTGCACCATCTGCCCGTCGAAGGTATGCGCGCCCCAGATGCGTGCGTATTTCATCCGATCGGCAAAGTCCTTATGCACGATCGCCGCGGCATCCTGCACGGTCGTGCCGCGCTTCATCACGAAGGGCGCGGAGCGGTCCGCGCGATACCCGGGAGCCTTGGTGTAGATGCGGATCACGTTGAGGAGGCCGAACATCGCGCCGCGCAACGTGTCCACGCCCGTTTCGGTTTCAGCGGAGACCACCTGGATCGGCCACCGGCGGGGGTAGAGCTCGCGGAGGATCTCCAGCCGCTCGCTCGCCTCGGGTGCGTCTGACTTCGCGGCGATCAAGATCGTCGGCACGCCCCCGGAGGGATCCCCCCCCCGCCCGAGGCGGACGCCGGACCGATCGAGCAGCGCCAGCGTCGTCTCCATCGAGGACAGCAGATCATCGCTCGCTAGGTCCGCCACCAGCAGGGCCCCGTCCGCCTGCCGGATGAGCGCGAACAGCCACGGCTCCGCGGTTTCTTCGGCGATCGGGGGGAGGTCCACCAGCTGAATCTGGATGTTTTCAAATGCGACCATTCCGGGGAGGGGAATGCGGGTCGTAAACGGATAGGGGGCAACGGCCGGGGCGGCGTTGCTGAGCGCAGCGAGGAGGCGGGATTTTCCGACGTTGGGGGCGCCCACCAAGACGACCTGCCCGGCTCCCTCCCGGGGTACGTGCTGCCAGGTGGATCCCCGCCCCCCCGCCGGCTTGCGGGCCGCTTCGGTCCGCAGCTTGGCCATCCGGCGCCGGATGTCGGCCCGCATGTGCTCGGTCCCCTTGTGCTTGGGGATCGTGGCCATCATCTCGTTCAGCGCAACGAGCTGGTCCTCTGGAGTGGTCGCCTGGCGGAAGCGGCGTTCGGCCTCGAGGTACTGCGGGGTGAGGTTGGCGGGCACAGCGGACCCGGGATTACTGGATGCGGGTCACCCGGAGCTTCAGCGTGCCGGCCGGGGCGACCACGCGCACCGTTTCGCCTACGGAGCGGCCGAGCAAGGCAGCACCGACAGGGGACAGATGGCTGATCCGGCCCTGCGCCAGATCGACCTCCACCGGTCCGACGATGGTGTAGGCCACGTCCTCTCCCGTAGCCGTGTCGGTGACGTGAACGGTGCAGCCCATCGCCACTACGTCCGACTGCCCCTTCCCCGGTTCGTCGATCATCTGGACGTCACGGAGGAGCAGGTCGAGTTCCTGGATGCGGCCTTCGATGAAGGCCTGTTCGTTCTTCGCGTCTTCATATTCGGAGTTCTCGGAGCGATCGCCGAGCTCGGCCGCGCGCTTGATCCGCAGGGCCACCTCGCGCCGCCGTTCGCTGCGAAGATGCTTGAGCTCCCCTTCCAGCTGATCTCGGCCTTCCCGGGTGAGGAACGTGGGCTGATGCGATTGTCCGTCTCGTGTTGTGTCGGGCACGTCGTCTCCGTTGGCCTTCCCCATGGGCCGTACGGTCCCGGTCGGATCGCTGCGGCGTGGGCGGCGTGGGTTCATAGAGCGTCTCCGAGGGTATTCTACCAGAGCCGGCGGGGTTGGGGAAGCGCTCGGCCCTAGGACGCCTGGTCCGCAGGTTCGTGCAGAGCGAACAGGAGGATCGCGGGGCGTGGCTTAACTATGGGGGGAAATGCGTCCCGCCCGCGTGACTCGTTCATGAAGATCCTCGTGACCGGCTGCGCCGGCTTCATCGGGTCGAAGGTCAGCGAGGTCTGCCTGCGGGAGGGCCACGAGGTGATCGGGGTCGACAACCTCAACACCGCCTACGACGTTCGATTGAAAGAATGGCGCCTCTCCCGCCTCGTCGGAGGAGCCGGGTTCGCCTTCGTGCGGGCGGACGTGGTGGATCGGACGGCGGTCCAGGAGCTGTTCTCGCAGCACCCGTTCGATACGGTGATCAACCTGGCGGCTCGGGCCGGGGTGCGCCGGAGCCTCGTGGATCCCTGGGCGTACTTCGAGACCAACATCACCGGAACGCTGAACCTTCTTGAAGGATGCCGGGAGCACGGCGTGGTCAAGTTTGTCCTGGCGTCGACCTCCAGCCTATACGGTGATGGACAGCGGCCCTTTCGGGAAGACCAGCCCACGGACCGCCCCGTTTCGCCGTATGCCGCTTCCAAGAAATCAGCCGAGACCCTCTGCTATACCTACCACGCGCTGCACGGGCTCGACATCACCGTGCTCCGATACTTCACGGTGTACGGCCCGGCGGGGAGGCCGGACATGAGCCCGTTTCGCTTCATCCGCTGGATCGCCGAGGGTGATCCGATCACGCTGTACGGGGACGGCTCCCAGGAACGAGACTTCACCTACGTGGATGACATCGCCCACGGGACCCTCCTCGCGCTCAAACCCCTCGGGTATGAGGTGATCAACCTGGGGAGCGACCGTCCGGTCACGATGGGTCAGTTCATCAGGATCCTGGAGCAGCGGCTGGGACGCACCGCCCGCATCGACCGCCGTCCCTCGCACCCCGCGGATGTGCGCGCCACCTGGGCCGATATCACCAAGGCCCGCCGCCTCCTGCAGTGGGCGCCGAAGACCTCGCTGGAAGACGGCGTGGGGGCCACCGCGGCCTGGTACGAAGAACACCGGTCGTGGGCGTCCACGATCGACCTCGGAGAGTAAGCGGCCCAAGGCGGCTGCGTCTGCACGCGGAGGGGCCAAAGCCCGATCCCTCCGGACCGCGGGGGCCGGCGGGGAGGTGCACTCCACCTCCACTTTATTCCGGGGTGCGGATCGTCTCGGTCGCCTGGAGGAGTTCCCCGGCCAGCGTGTCGTCCGGACAACCTCGGAGTTCGCGTTCCGTGTCTTCGATGCTCGAGATCTCCTGGTTGGTTTCGACGATCTGCGTGTAAATGGCGTCTCGGAGCCCCCGCTCCAATCGCAGCTTCGTGAAGAAACACTGTTCGAGCCTGGACTTGCGGTAGAGCCACAGGCAGCGGTCGCGGATCGCCTGGAGCCTGGAGGCGAGCTCAAAGCCCAGATCCCGGCGCTCCAGGCCTTCATGCAGCGGGACATACGCGCGGCGGATTTCCGGGACGACCCGGTCGAGCTCGCCGAGCACCCCGTCGGTGTCCGCGGTGCCCCGGGCGCCGCGTTGGATCGCGTCGAGGAGGCGGTGCTCCAAATCGCGCAGGAGCGTCTCCACTCCCTGCGCGAGCGTGCCCAGGTGATCTCGGTCGGTCATGGTGGATGCCTAGACGCGCCGACCCAACGACGAGGCCTCCGCGGTTCGTGGAGCGGGCCACACACCTTGCCCGCCGGCGGCGCTTCGCGTCAGCGCACTGACCGCGCGGGCCTCGTCGTCGGTCAGACTGGGATAGATGGGCAAGGAAACGGCGCGGCGATGCACCGCGTCGGCGTTCGGGCACGGCCCTGCCGCCACGAGGTCATGGAGCGGGCGGTAGACCGGCCGTTTGCACTCAACGCCCCGCTCGAGGGTATCCGCGATGAACCTCTCGGGATCCGGAACGCCGATCACGTAGCGGTAGAAGACATCGCCATCACGCGGCGGCGTGAAGGTGGGGACGACGCCGTTGAGCTCGGCGTGGTAGAGGCGTGCAATCGTGCGCCGACGTTCGACAAAGCGGGAAAGCTTGCGCAGTTGGTTGCGCCCCAGCGCCGCCTGCAGATCGGTCATCTTGTAGTTGTAGCGCAGGCGATACCCGGCTCGGTTGTCGTAATCCCGCAGATCCCGGGCTTCCGCGAGCACGCTTGCCGATCGCGATAGGAGCATGCCCCCTTCTCCCGTGGTGATCATCTTGGTCGCATAGAACGAGAGCACGGTGATGTCCCCGACGCTCCCCGCGGGGCGCCCCCCGCTCGATCCTCCGAGGGCGTGCGCGCAGTTTTCGATGACGGGGATCCCCAGCGCCCGAAAGGCTTCCACCGGGGCGATCCGGCCGAACATGTGCGGCAGGATGACGGCCCGCGTGGCGGGCGAGATCAGGCGCCCGGCCGCGTTCATCCCCATGTTCACGTCGTGCGGCCCGCAGTCGACGATGCGGGGCGTTGCCCCGACAAGGTCGACGGCGTGGAGGAGCGCGACGCACGTGTACGACGGGATCAGCACCTCCGCCCCCGCGCCTACCCCCAGGGCGCGCAGCGCCAGGTGCAGCGCTGCCGTGCCGGAGCTGGTGGCCACGCCCCCCGGCAGGCCGAGGGCCCGGGCGGCCTCGTCCTCGAACTGCCGCACCTCGCCCCCCTGCGCCAGGTGGCGCGACAGCAGCACCCGATTGACGCCGGCGAGATCGTCCGGTTCGATGGTGGGCTGCGAGTGGGCGATCATGCCACGAGCCGATGACATCGGTACGCTTCCGCCGCGTCGACCGAAACCTCTGCCCCGCGCAGGCGCGCCAGGCGCTCCACGTTTTCGAGCGAGGCGTGGTGTGGGGCGGGCCGGAGTTGCGATCGGTGGCAGGCGTGCGCCCGGAGCTTGGTCTCGAGATGCGCGGTGATGTCGACGTACAGGTTCGGGTGGAAGGCGTGGAGATTCCAGCCGAGTTGGGGCGCATCGCATGAGAGGACCATCTGGACAAAGGCTTTGCTGGTCGGAAGGTGGGGTCGGCAGGCCGTAAACCCCGCCTTGAACAGCGCCTCGTGGTCCTGGTTGTACGAGATCTCGGGCAGGATCACGATGGTGGGCGCGACCTTGTCGATCGCGTACCGGGCGTCCCGCTCGATACGGGCGATGAGGTCCCGTCGGGGGATCGCGTCGAGGCGGAGATGGGTCTCCGGGTCCGTGAAGAGCACTTCGTAGCCGTCGACCCGCAGACACGCCATCGCGTCGGCGAGCTCACTCGCCCGCTCCGCCCCGGTGATGAGGGTGCGAAGACGCTTCCCGTTTGCCCGCTCCTCCCCCACGATCACGGCCCTGCCGCGTTCGCCATCAGTGCCGCCCGAGTGGACCGCGACGCCGGCGCGATGCGCCCGCCCTCCCCGTCCGATCGGCGCCTGCTCGCCGGGCCGACCTTCGCGCGGGACCCCGTAGTGTTGGAGATCACCCACCGAGGCGACAATCACATACACTTCTCCCCCCTCGGCTTTGACCTTGGCCATGAGCCCCCCGCAGCCGAATGTTTCGTCGTCGGCGTGGGGGGCGAGGACGAGCAGACGCTGGCGTCCCCAGGCGATCGATTCCGTTCCCACGGTTACACCTCTTCTCGGGTCCGGCCGGGGGCCGGGACGCGGCGGAATCGGATGGCGATCCCCACCGCAAACAGAGTGGCGGCGGCCTGGGTGAGAAGTCCCCACGGAAGCCCGACCGTCGCGTGCGGGAAGTTGAAAGGCGGCGCCTCAAAGAAGTCGTACCGCCCCCCCGCGGTCAGTCGCTCAAGTTCCGGCGCGGCCCCACCCAAGGCGCCAACGATGCTCCCCCAAGGGGCGGGCGACATCGCCACCATCGCCAACGCCAGGCCGGTGCCGAGGAGGAGGTCCGCCAGCGACAGCCCGGTCGCTCCCGCGATCCATCCGACGTGGTAATGGGGGATGGCGTCCAAGACGACGTGGCTGCCCAGCCCGATCCCGAAGGCCGTGAACGGATTTCTCACCCGCATGGTGAGGGCCGCGGCCATGGCCAATTGTGGGGTGGCGTCCATCGTTAGCGGTGTCCTATCTCCTCACGATGTCGGTGGGCGCCGGTTTGGCGTCCGCCGCGTTTGGCAAATTGGGCGCGGCCCGCAGGGCCTCCCGGGCTTCGCGCACGGTCGGCAGTCTCGCGCCGGCCTTGGTGTTCGCGGTGCCGGGACGATCGGTGAACTCACGGTCAATGCGGCCGCGGTCGCGACGCCGAGCACCGCAAGGGTGGCGATGGGGAGCCAGGTTTTTCGGGACATGCCGCTCCTTCTGCGCAGTGATCGCGCGCTCGCTGTCCGGCGGGCACGCTCCTCAGTTCCGCAATCCGGTAGGGCAGCCTTCGTTCTTTTGGAGGATTCGGGCCTATCGTCCGCACCCGGGATCCCGCGCCGAGCCTCCGACGCGCCCCCCGGGTGAATTCTTGGATCAGTCCCCCTCCGAGGGCGCGGCCGCCGCGGCCCCGGATCGCGGTCGACGCACCACGGCGACCCACTCGCGTTCGAGGATCCCGATGGTGGCCGCGACGGCTGCGGCGATGGTCAGCGCCCCGACGGCGGAGTGGACAGTGACCAAAGTGATTCCAGCCACGCCGGTGGCGGCGGCGGCGAGCGTGATCGTCGCGGTCGCCGCAGGGTGCGAAAGCCCCCGGTCCATCAGGCGGTGCGGAAGGTGGTCCTTGCCGGTAGAGGTGAGCAGTTCGCCGAGCCGGCGCTGGCCCCGACGATACCTCCTGATGTGGACGAAGAGGATGTCGTAGATTGGGATCGCCAGGATGACCGCCTTGGCGGCCAGCGCCGGGACGGAGAGGATGCCCGGAGAGACCATGACGCCGAGGGTGGCGACGAAATACCCAAGCGTGAGGCTGCCCGCATCTCCCAAGAAGATCTTGGCCGGGTGAAGGTTGAAAGGGAGGAATCCCACGGACGCGCCGACGATCGCGGCCGCGAGGGTGACCTCAACGGGCTGATGGGTGAGGACTGCCAAGACCAGAAAGGCGCACCCACAGACCAACCCGATTCCCGCGGCCACACCATCGGCGCAGTCCAGGCAGTTGAACGCGTTCACCACGCCGACGATCCACAGGATCGTGAGAAGATGCGCCACAATGGGCCACGGCAGGTGGAAAGACAGCCCGGTGGTCGATACCACCGCCGCGGCGATGGCGAACTCCAGAGCCAGCTTGACCGACCCAACGTTTCGCGCATCGTCCACCAGCCCGATCCCGAGCAGCGCCCCCCCACCGAAGATCACCCCCCAAGTAACGCGCGTGAGGGGGGCGGACCACACGAGGACGGTGGCGGCGACCGCGAGATACACCGCAATCCCTCCCAGGAGCGGAACCGAATGGGCATGGATCTTTCGGTTCTCCGGAAGGTCAACGACGTGGAACCGGAGCGCCACCGCCCGTGCCAGGGGGGTGAGCGCGAGCGCCAGGATGCCGGCGGTAGCGATCGGGCCGAAAATCATGGCGCGTTCACCCCCGAGTGCCGGAGATGGTCTCGCAGCCGGGGGACCAGCGCCCGCGCGAACTCGACGCCGAACCGGTGCGCGGTTTCTTCGGTATCGGCGATCGGGACGGTGATCCTGATCACGGCACCCTCTGATCGCCCCGTCCGGAAGGCGCTGCGCAGTTGGTCCAGTTTGCCCTGGTACGGATCGACGTAGGGGCGCTGCGGGCCCATGAACCAATACAAGACCACGCTGTGGGTCCTGCCTTCGCGCACCACGGCCCGGTCGACGAGAAGGGGGGCCCCGTCTCCCTCGATGGCCTCGACACCGCGCTTCATGACCTCGCACGCGGCGCACACCGAGAGCACCTGCGCCCTCGCGCCCTCGCGTTCGAAATACCCCACGTAGAGGATGACCGTGTGGCCGTCGCGATCCACGTACCTCCGGCTCAGCACGGCGTCGGGGTGCGTCCGGGCGATGACCTTTCCGTCGGCCGGCTCGGCCCCGCCCCGCCAGCCGGCCAACTGGTAGGGAAGGTCGGTCAACGGCGTCCGCAGGGGAACGGCGCGCCCCATCATCACCGCGCTCCCGATGGCCGCCACTGCCAACGTCACCACCATAAGCGCGTACCGCCAGCCGTTCATGCGGGGGCCCCCGTTCTCTCCCGGCCGGGCAGGAGCGCCCCAACGCCGAGGAGACAAGCGGTGGCCAGGACGAACAGCATCCAGCCCGTGATCGTATGGTACGTGCCGGCGTACGTCCCCAGCAGAATGTTGACGGCCACGCGCACCGTGTTGGACAGGATGGCGATCGGCAGGACCGACGCGATCAGCAGGGCCCGATTGGCCCAGCCGGACCGGGTCGCATAGGCGAGCAGGATCCCGGCGGCGCCGAGCGACATCAACGAGCGAAACCCGCTGCAGGCCGCGGCGACCTGGAGGCGTACGTGAGGCAGGTCGATATACACCCCGTGAAGGAGTGCCGGGTACCCGAACAGGTGGAGGGTGTCCGTGGAAAACCGAGCCGTGAAGAGCTGGAGGGGCCAGGTGAGCCAGTAGTATACGCTCGATGGCGGCGGGATCATGAACGCCAAGTAGAACAGCGGGAACGCCACCTGCGCGGTCAACTTCGGGCCGCCGAGAAAGAGCACGATGCCGAAGAGCACGAAGATCAGGGAGCCCTCCGCCACTACATTTAAATCACCGGCGCGCCCCAGGAAGAGGAGGGCCAGGCCGACGAGGACGAGAAGGTACCCCCCCCACGCGTGTTCGCCTGGTGCGATGCGCAGGTCGTTCCGGCGCTCCCAAACGAGATACGCGGCGACCGGTGGAATGAAGAACCCGTACCCCATGTTGGACATGTCGGCCATCCATACGGCGACAAGCTCCCTGAGCACGGGGAGGTACAGGATGCCGAGTGAGGCGGTCAGGATCAGCACCCCGATGAGGGCCTTTAAGCGTCCCATAACGATACCCCCCAGCCTTCAAGAAGGGGTTCCTTGACGGGGAACGCCAGCCTTCGTCCGTTCGACCTATTCGCGGATATCGTCCGGAGGTGCGGTGCGGGTGCCCAAGGGGGAGCGGTGCGTCGTGAGAAAGAGCCAAACCCGGCTCGCGAGGATAGAGACGAACCCCTCCCGTGCGACGGGAAAGGTAGAGGCGCGCTTCGATCCCGAGGGGGGTGGCTAGCTGAGCCCGTTCTTGACCGCGTAGGCCGCAGCCTGCGCGCGGTTGTGGATTCGGAGTTTCTGGTAGACGGAGCGAAGATGACTTTTGACCGTCGGCTCCGAGAGGAAGAGCTTCAAGGCGATCTCCTTGTCGCTCAGTCCCGAGGCGACCCCCTTGAGCACGTCGATCTCACGTTCCGTCAACCCGGGCCCGCGGCGGAAATTGAAGAGCACCGCCTCCCGTTCGGTCGTGGCGAGCCGCTCGACCAGCTTTCGGGCGATGACGGGGTTGATCATCGTGCGATCGGAATGGACCGATCGGATCGCCCGGATGAGGTTCTCCGGCGGGATATCCTTTAGGACGTACCCGATCGCGCCGGCCTGCACCGCTTTGAGCACGGTGTCCTGGTCGTCGTAGACCGTCAGGATGAGCACCTGCGTGTCCGGGCAGGATTCCTTGATCTGACGCGTTGCTTCGATTCCGCTGCCGTCGGACAGCTTCACATCCATCAGGACGACGTCCGGCTTGAGTTCGGCGGCCTTCCGCACCGCTTCTTTGACGCCGCCGGCCTTGCCCACAACAGCAATGTCATGCTCGGCCTGCAGCACCACCCTGAGGCCGGCGGTAATAATTTCGTGGTCATCGACGAGCATCACGCGAACGGGCACTCCGGTTTTCCCCCTCTTCGAGCATCGTGCGGACGGCGTCTGCGCCGGGCATCGGGTCGGGGGCCCGGGCTCTCTCGCCCCCGTCCCGGGGAACGGAACGGATGCCTCGACCCGGCCACCTACCTGATCTACGTAATGCCCCAATTCCCCCCACGGTAGCCCGGTCCGGCGGTGCGGCGACGGGTGCTCCCCGCTCGACGGGCAGCCGGATTCGGGGCCTCCACCCCCTTCCGAGATCGTGATCCCCTCCCTTCGGAGGGGGGGTATCGACCGAATGAGGGATGAGTTCCACCGGAAGAACCAAGGGCGCGTTCCGTCCGAGGGGAACCCATCACTCGACTTAACTGCTAGAGGAGGGATCCGGACGTGGGATCGATTCGCGTGATGGTCATCGATGATATGACCCTGGTGCGGCAGGGGATCGAGAGCCTGTTGAGGGGTCGGAACTCCGTGGAGATCATCGGAGAGGCGTCCGATGTGCAAGCGGCCCTCGGGGCGCTCACCCAATTGGAGCCGGATGTCATCCTCCTCGATCAGGATATGCCGGGTCTGGACACCCCCGAAGCGGTGCTCCTCCTGAAGCGGCAACGCCCCCAGGTGGAAGTGATCGTGCTCTCGGAGAGCTCGGACGAGGAGCGGGCGTTCCGGGCGCTTGAAGCGGGGGCCAGCGGCTACGTGCTCAAGGACATCAGTCCGGACAATCTCGTCCGGGCGATTCACGGTGTGTGCGACGGTCGAACCATGACCCACCCCTATATCACCCGTCAACTGATCGAACGATTTCGCCTCCTGATGCGCGAGCGGACGAACCACCGAGACGGCGCGCACTTTGCCGGCCTGACGAGCCGCGAGCTCGGCATCATCGTCGAGATGGCCAAGGGATCCACGGACCGTGAGATTGCGAAGAAAGCCTGCCTGGGCGAATCGACGGTGAAGAGCCATATCCGTTCGATCCTGCGCAAGATCGGGGCCCGCAACCGAACCCAAGCCGTGGC
This sequence comes from bacterium, assembly GCA_035307765.1. Taxonomy (NCBI): domain Bacteria; species bacterium. The sequence continues at coordinate 68,027 of DATGHU010000016.1, forward strand.
CTACATTCTGCGAAAGGGGATCATGCGATAACGCCCCCACCGGCACGTCCAAGCGCGGAGGAGAGGTCAGTGAGCACGAGCGAACCGATTCGCGAAACAGAGGAGATCAGCCTCCAGGCTCGACTGTGCAACGGCAGCCGCTACCACGCCGTCGGGGACCTGCTGACCTACCGGTCCGGGCTCTGGATGGTCAAGGGGCTGTTCTTCGGCATCACCTCTTCCGGTGAACGAGAGCTTTACTACATCCTCGCCGAGGCGACAGCCACGGCGGAGCAGTCCAACGACGCGTGAACTCACAGCGAGGTGAGAAATGAGTACGGCATCTCTTTACCAACGGGCGCGGCGGATCCGTGGGACCACGGCCATCCTGCTCGTGCTCGCGATGGCGTTGACGGGTGTCACCCTGCCCGCCCGAGCGCAGAGTCAGGAGTACGTGGTCCGGCCCGGAGACGTGCTGGATATCCTTGTGGTCGGCGAGCCGGATTTCAGCCATCAAGTGAACGTGACGCCCGACGGCAACATCTTTCTGCCGTTGGTGGGCAACGTTCCGGTTCAAGGCCTCACGACCGTGCAGATCGAGGCCCGCTTGGCCACCGCCCTGGCGCGGTTCGTGAAAACCCCCAAGGTGATGGTCACCTATGAAAAAACGGGGACGACGGGGCAGTTCGTGTACGTGCTCGGGCAGATCACCCGCCCGGGCGGGTACGACTACCGCCAAGGGACCACGGTCGCCGAGCTGCTGGCGACCTCCGGCGGCCCCACGCCGCAGGCCGCGCTGGGCAAGGCGCTGATCCTCCACCGCACCGCGGCGAACCCGGTCAACCTTCAAAAATTGCTGATCGGGGACACCTCGCAGAACGCCATCCTCCAACCCGGTGATGTGTTGGTCATTCCTGACAACACCACGCGCGTGCTCGTGCTCGGCCAGGTCGACAAACCCGGCTACGTGAGCCTGAAGGACGGCGAAGATCACGTGCTCGATGTCGTGGTCCAGGCGGGCGGCCCCACACTGAAGGCGGCGCCGGATCGGATTCGCATCCTCCGGAACGGCCAGCCGGTCAGCACCGACCTCGAGGCTTTCCTCAGAGAAGGGAAGCCTGAACTCAACCCCCAGATCCAGCCGGGAGATATCGTCGTGATGCCCGAAACGGACCGCCGCGTCATCGTGCTGGGCCAAGTGGTCAAGCCCGGCCCGATCGACCTGGGCGATACCTTCCCGCGAACGGTGATGGACGCGATCTCGGCAGCGGGCGGTCCTGCCAACCTGTCCAAGCTCACCACCGTTTACGTCATTCGGCAGGACGGCGGCACCAAGCCGACTGCGATCACCCTGGACCTCTGGAAGTATCTGCACGAGGGCGGGCCCAACCAGAACATTGAGCTGAAGCCTGGCGATGTCGTCTTCGTGCCGGCGTCACCGCTTGTATCGCTGCAGGCCGTGGTCAACATCTTGTCGGGGCTGAACCTGCTGCGGGTCCTCGTGGGCCTGCCGTGCAACGGGTGCTGATCGCCGGCGATCGCGTGAGAGCGTATCGGGAGGAGTGAATGATGGAATTCTGGATGTACTATCGGGTGATCCGCAAACACTACCGGACAGTGCTGATCGCGGTTCTCGTGGCGCTGGTGGTCGGGACGATCGCCGCCTGGCCCCGGTATCAGGAGTACGTGGCCAGCGCGACGCTCACCACGTCGTCGCCGGACGCAAACCGATACACGCTCGTCCTGGTGACGGACCGAACCCAGGCGGCCCCCGGTCCGGACACCGCCCGCGTGATTGAACTGATCCAGAGCCGGACGGTGGCCGAGCGCGTCATCCAGCGCCTGAACTTGCGGACCACCCCGCAGGACCTCCGAACCCGGGTGAAGGTCACCGGCGGACGAGATGCCTCTCCTCTGCTCACGCTCTCCGTGCAGGATCCGAATCCGGCCCAGGCCGTTCGACTGGCGAACACGTACGCCGAGGTGGCCGTCGCGTATAACCAGGAGGTCAATCGTCGCGAAGCCACGTTGGCGCGACAGTATATCGAGGATAAGACCCAGCAGACCCAAACCGAGCTCACCCAGGCAGAGAATGCCCTGGACGCGTTCAAGCAGGGCCACGGAATCGTCTCAATGCCGACCCAGATGACCGCTGCGGTGCAGCACTACCTCGACCTCGTCAGCCAGCAGCGGACGGCGGAAGTCGACCAGCGGGAGCTCTCCGCGCGGATCGCCGACATCCGGGTGCGGCTCACCCAATTCTCACCCACTCGGACCGACCAACAGTTCACCGAGAATCCGATACAGCAAAAGCTCCACAGCGATCTCGTCTCCCTGGAGGTTCAACTCGCCATCGCCCGGGCGACCTACACGGAGGAGCACCCCACGGTCGTCGCGCTCAAGCAGAAGATCGAGGTGCTCAAGACCGCCATGGCCGGTGAGATCCAAAAGGTCCTGGCCACCGAGTTCGTGCAGGTGAACCCGGTCTACGATGGCCTGATCAAGCAGCTGATCGATCTGGAAACCCAGCAGGTGGCGGTGCAGGCGCAGCTCCAGGCGCTGTCAACCATCGTGCCCCAGGAGCAGAAGAAGATGCCGGCGATGAACACCATCGACCGGGAGTATACTCGCTTGAGCCGGAATGTGCAGGTCCTCGAAACCGAGTACACGTCGCTCGAAGGCCGGCTGAACGACTTCCGGATCCAAGAAGAAGCGGCAATTGATCGGAATCCCGTCTACATCGTGGACACGGCGACGGCGGCGCAGCCGACCTCCCCGTCCCGCACGATGGTCCGCATCCTCGTCGCGGCGATGCTGGGCTTGGTCGGAGGAATCGGGCTCGTTGTCTTCCAGAGCCAGATCGACGACACCCTGAAGACGGCAAAGGACGCGGAGCGGCTGCTGGGGGTGCCGGTGTTGACCAGCGTGCCCAAGCACAACCCTCCGTTTGACGAGGCCTACCGGCTCCTCAAGACCGTGTTGGGCCTTCACGCGACCAACGGCAAGACCAAGGCCATCATGTTTACCAGTTCCCGGCCGGGGAGCGGAACATCCACGATCGTCTATCATCTTGCCCGGGCTGTCGCCCGTGGCGGCAAGCGGGTCACGGTCGTCGACGCGGATCTCCGCCGCCCGATGGCGCACCGCCTCTTTGGGGTGGCGAGCCAAGTTGGGGTAGTGGATGTGTTGACCGGCGCGGTCTCGCTCGGAGATGCCGTCCAGGCCGCCAAGATCGAGAACGTACGCGTCCTGCCGGCCGGCCAGAGCCCGGCGTCATTCGCGGAGCTGCCCGATCTGTTCGGTACGTACACGATGACCCAGATGCTCGACAAGCTCCGGCGCGAGACCGACGTGATCTTGATCGATTCGCCGCCGGCCGTGCCGTTTGCGGAATCGCGGGCACTGGCATCCGTGGTCGACGGCGTGGTCCTGGTGCTCGCCGCCGGGCAGGCGCCCCGGGGGGTTGAACTGGACACCAAACGCCAGTTGGAACGCGCCCACGCCCGGGTGCTCGGCGTCGTCGTGAACAAGGTTGATCCAGAGAGCGACGACGGCTACTACTTTCACGAGAAGTACTCCAACCCCAACGCCGGTCGGAACCTAACGGTGCCGGCCGCCGCCGCCGGAATCGTTTTGCTGGTCGTCCTCATCACCGGCGGTGCGATCGCGGGAATCGGATTCCTGCTGTTCAAGGTCACCCCGATCGCCTTTGGTTTGATCTTCCACGGTGGGCGGATCGTGTCCGCTTGGCTGAGCCACATCGCCCCCATCGTGGCATCCGCGGCGGGCCGCAGCACCCATGTGGCCGCGGAAGGCTTGGGCTCGGGCGCGCGCGCGGTGGCTTCGGGCACGGGGTCCGGTGCATTGACCGCTGCAGGGACCGTGGGCCAAGCAATTCAGGCAGCGATGGCAGGTGCGGGCATGCTGGTCGCCGGCATCGGGACCGCTGTGGAGATGGCCGGCCGGGCGATCCATATGGTGGTCTCCGGGGTCGCGGGAGTGGGTCAGGCGGTGTTCGCGGGGGTCGGCACCGGCATCCAGACGCTGGTGAACGGGATCGGCGCAGGGGCCCAGGCTGTCATCCCGGCCGTGGGTCAGGCGATTCAGGCGGGAGCGGCGGGGGCGGGCACGCTGGTCGCCGGCATCGGGACCGGTGTGGAGATGGTCGGCCGGGCGATCCATATGGTGGTTTCCGGGGTTTCTGGAACCGGCCAAGCCGCGTTATCAGGAGTCGGCACCGGCGTCCGCGCGGTCGCGACGATGCTCTTCACGGGGGCGCGTTAAGATGGCGCAACCCACGCTGGCTCTCAACACCACTGGAACACGGCTCCACACGGATGTGGGGCTTGCCGAAAAGATCACGACCCGGACCGCCACCGTTGCGGTGATCGGCCTGGGTTACGTCGGCTTGCCGCTCGCTCGAGTTCTGGGCGGAGCGGGATACCGCGTTCTGGGGCTAGAGATCGACAAGACGCGCGTCGCCGCGTTAAATGCCGGGACATCCTATATCGACGACGTGGCCGACGGGGATCTCAGACCACTCGTGACCGGCGGTACGGTGTCGGCAACCTCGGATCCTAAGGTGCTGGAGGGGGCCGACGCCGTCATCATCTGCGTCCCCACGCCCCTCACCCGAGCCAAGCAGCCGGACCTCTCGTACGTGACGGCGGCGGTCGCGCAGATCGTCCCGCATCTGCATCCCGGTCAACTGATTGTGCTGGAAAGCACGACCTATCCCGGGACGACACAAGAAGTTGTGAAGCCCATTCTGGAGCGTTCGGGGTTGACGGCCGGAGAGCATTTCTGGTTGGCGTTCTCTCCTGAGCGCCTCGACCCCGGCAATCGGGGCCGCGTGATCCAAGCGGTCCCCAAGATCGTGGGAGGGCTGACGCCCCGGTGCACCGAGCTCGCGACCTTACTGTACCAGCAGGTCACCGCAAAGGTCGTCCCGGTCTCTTCCTCGACCGTGGCCGAGATGGTTAAGGTCTACGAGAACGTCTTCCGCAACGTCAACATCGCACTCGTCAACGAGTTGACGCTGCTCTGCGATCGAATGGGCCTGGACGTGTGGGAAATCATCGAAGCCGCGGGGACCAAACCCTATGGGTTCATGCCCTTTCAGCCCGGGCCCGGCGTCGGCGGACACTGCATCCCGGTGGACCCCTACTATCTCTCCGCCAAAGCGCGGGAGTACGACTTCCACGTCCGGTTCATCGAGCTGGCCGCGACGGTGAATGACAGCATGCCGTACTACGTTCTCTCGCGGACCACCGCGGCTCTCGGCGGCCACGGGAAGACGTTACGGGGCGCCAAGGTGCTGATCTTGGGGGTCGCGTACAAAAAAGACATCTCCGACCCGCGAGAGTCGCCATCGCTCAAGATCATCGAGTTGCTGGAGAAGCGCGGTGCAACGGTCGCGTACCACGATCCACACGTTCCGCACGTGGCCCTCGCGAACCCGCGGGTGACGCTGACCTCGGTGGCGCTCACCGATGAGGTGCTCGAGGCCGCGGATTGTGTCGTCATTGCCACGGATCACACCGCTCTCGATTACACGCGGGTTGCGGCGAAGGCCCGGCTGGTGATCGACACGAGGAACGCACTGAGGGGGAACGGCGGCCCGCACGTGGTGCGGCTCTGATGCGGGACGCGACGGGCCGCGGGAGGGGCCTCCAGGTTGAGGAGCGTGTGCTGCTGATCGCGCTGTTCCTCTTCGCGTTACTGGTGCGGGTCGTGGTGATCGCCCACACCATCGGGTTCCAAACCGATGGCCTGTCCGAGCCGGCGGCTGACAGCCGGATCCATCTCGCGCTCGTCCAGAGCCTCCTCGGTCACCACGGATACAGCCTGAGGGGCCGGCCGACGGCGATTACCCCCCCGCTCTACATATTTCTTCTCGCGGGGCTCTATCGGGTGAGCGGCAGCCCGGCGGCAATTCGGCTCGCCCAGGCGCTGCTGGGGGCGGTGTGCTGCCTGATCGTATACGCGGTCGGCCGGAAGATCGCCAATCCCCAGACCGGTGCCGTCGCGGCCGCGCTCCTAGGCGCCCACCCGCTCGTGGCGTACCTCGCGGGGTTGCATCTCACGGAGAACCTCTTCCTCTTTCTCCTGCTCGTTCTGCTGCTCCAGTCGCTGCGCGTCGCCGAGCGGCCCACCCCCTGGGCCATGGTCGTCATGGGCGGGCTGTTCGGCTTGACCGCACTCACGCGCGCGGTGTTCCTTGCCTTCCTGCCCTTCCTCCTCGTGTGGGCCACCGCCGTCTGGGGCTGGCGCAATCCGCTGGCCTACCGGGTGTTCGCGGTGGTCGCCGCGAGTGCGGTCCTTGTGATTCTCCCTTGGGCGGTGCGCAATTACCTTGCCCTCGGCGGGGTGGTTCCGGTGCAGAGCAACGGCGGCATGGTCTTCTGGGCGGGGAACAACCCGTACTCGGATGGCCAGATGGTCTGGCCGACGCGCGGGACCTGGTCGGATGGGCCCGCCCCCGACAACGGGATGTATGGGTGGCAAGGCGTGGGCCCCGGCGAGGAGAACCGCCGGTTTGTCACCGCCGCGCTGTCCTGGATCCGGCACCATCCCGGTGACTACCTCCGATTGTTGGGGGAGAAACTCGGACGTTTGTATGGCTTCTCGCGGGCCGCCGATCCCCGGGAGATCCCGGTGCCGTTCAGCGTGGTGGTGTTTCACATCGCCCTGCTCGCCGCGGCGTTTGGGGGGGTCATGGTAACGATCCACCGGTGGAAGGCGTACATTCTGCTGCTGGGGCTCATCGTGTTTACGAACGCCACCACGCTCCTTTTTAGCGGGGGGACCCGCTACAGCGTGCCGATGCTGCCGAGCCTAGTCATCTTCGCGGCCGCCGCCCTGGTGACGGCTTGGAGTGCGTCAACAAGACCCCTGGAGGCGTTGCGATGACCGCGGGCGGTCTCCCAACGCCAGCGCTGCTCATTCTGGGGGTGGCCTTCATCATGCTGGCGCTGGCCAGCCCCAAAGCCGCGTTGTTCGTCATCCTCCCGACGATCGCGCTCGCTCCCGAGACCCAAGTCGGACTGGTCGTCATCCGCCCGGATGATGTGATGATCGCGATCCTGGCGGTCTCATGGGGCGTCCGGCGGCTGGTGAGCACGGCGCGCGGGCGCACCCCGCTGGATCAGCCGCTCGTTTTGTACTTCATCATCGGGCTCGCCGCGACGCTCTGGGGAGCGGCGATCGGAACCGCGGACCTCACCTCCCCCGCCAAATTCTCGGCCTCGGGACTGCATCTGCTCAAGCGATTGGAGTTCATTCTGTTCTTCTTCGTGATCAGAGACAGCATCCGATCGATCGTCGATGCCCGACGGCTGATTTATACGTTCATGGCCGCGCTGGCGGCCTTGAGCGTCTATTCGCTCATCACGTACCGGCAAACCGGCACGATCGCGCTCGGTCCCAGCGGCACGCCCATTCATGAGCCGGGACTGGCGTCGCTGTTGAACATCGCGTTGGCGCTGGGGTTCCTGGTTCGTCCCGCGGTGGTTGGCCGGGCCTGGGTGATGCTTGCGGTGCTCGTCGGGTCGCTGTACACGCTCCCGTTCGGGTTGGGGCGCAACTACCTGTCGGCGACCCTGCTCATGCTGGTCATCGTGGCCGTGTGGCGGAAACGGCCGATCCTGCTCCTCTTGCCGATCACCACCTTGGTCATCTCCGTGGTGGGGGTGACCCTCTTCCCGGAGAACGTGACGCAACGGTTTCTCACGTTGACCTCGATCTTCAACGCTCCGGCCCAGGCCAGCGCGCTCGGCGTCTCCATCTTCGACCGGTTTGCGCCAGGGATCGAGCACAGCCTTCAGGTGTTGACCACATCGCCCGTCCTGGGTTGGGGGCTCGGCAGCATCGCGCTCGGCAGCATCGACAGCGAATACGCGGGCCAGTTCATTTATACGGGACTCCTGGGGTTCTTGATCTTCCTTTGGGTGGTCGTGCGCATCGCGAGGACGGCGCACGACGCGTACCGTGCGGCTCTGGCGAGCAACTCCCCGGCGTTGCCGATGATCACCGGGCTGCAGCATTGTCTCCTGGGCTACGCCCTGTACAGCGTCTTCAGCCCTTCGATTTCCGCCGCCCGAGCCGGGGCGTTCTTCTTCACCGTGCTCGGCCTGGTCGCGGTGCTCCACCGGGAGGTGGCCGCGGCGGGGGTGCGGGAGGCGTCGCCGGCCGATGCATGGAGCGAGCCATCAACGGGGGCACTCGGAGCCCCGGCCGCGGAGTGGACGGTATGATCCGGGATACGGCGCTCCACGCGATGGCCGTGGAGTCCAAGGAGGGTAGACGGGTGATCGAACTCGTGGTTGAGAGCAACCACCAGGCGTCTGTGCGACAGGCGCTTCGGGAGCTCTGGGCATATCGCGACGTGATGTGGGCATTCGCCGAGCGCAACGTTCGATTGAAGTACAAGCAGGCGGCGCTGGGGGTCCTCTGGGCGCTGATTCAGCCGCTGTCGTTTCTGGCGATCTTCGTGGTGTTGTTCGGACGTTTCGCCAAACCGAGCGGGGATGTCAGCTCGTACCCGGCGTTTGCGCTCTCCGCATTGATCCCCTGGATGTTCCTGCAGACGGCGGTTTCGTTCGGGGCACAAGCGTTGATGATGGACGGCGCGCTGCTGCGGAAGGTCTACTTCGCCCGGGAGGCTCCCATTCTGGGGGGCGTCTTGGGGTCGGGGCTGGATTTCGCGATCGGGCTGGGGATGCTGCTCGTGCTCAGCCCGTTCCTGGGCATCCATTACTCGTGGGCGATGCTGCTGGCGGTCCCGCTGTGGGGGATCCTGGCCCTGCTGGCCTCGGGGGTGGCGATGGCGATGGGCGCGCTTACCATCTACTACCGAGACTTCCGATATGCGCTGCCGCTGATGCTGCAGTTGTGGATGTTTGCCAGCCCCGTCGCCTACCCGCTCACCGCGGTGCCGGAGCGGTGGAGGCCCGTGTACATTCTCCTCAACCCTGCGGCCGGCATTCTGGACGGTTTCCGGCGGACCCTGACCCAGGGCCGAGGACCCGATCTGGGGCTATTGGCCTTGAGCACCGCGGTCTCGCTCCTCGTGGCCTGGCTCGGATATCGGCTGTTCAAGCACATGGAACCCGGCTTCGCGGACGTGGTGTAGATTATGACCTGGGCCGTGCGTTTCGAGGACGTCAGTAAGCGCTATCGAGGGGTGGGCGGGCCGATGTACCCCGCCCTGCGCTACGATCTCGCCCAATTCGGGCGGAGGCTGGTGGGCCGCGGCCGTCGGAGCGAGGCGAACCCGAAGGGCCGGATGGCCCTCGAGCACGTGTCGTTCGAGGTGCAGCAGGGGGAGTCGTACGCGCTCATCGGTCCGAACGGCGCGGGCAAGACCACCGCGCTCAAGCTCCTCACCCGGATCTCGTATCCGACCGGCGGCCGCGTCCGGGTGCGCGGCCGTGTGGCGGCGTTGATCGAGGTCGGTGCGGGGATCCACCCCGAACTGACCGGCCGGGAGAACGTCTGGCTCTACGGACGGATCATGGGCATGCCGCGTGACGAGATCAAGCGTCGGTTCGACGAGATCGTCGACTTCGCGGAGATCGGCGAGGCCCTCGATCGGCCGGTGAAGATGTACTCGAGCGGGATGCAGCTGCGGCTGGGGTTTGCCGTGGCCAGCCACCTCGACCCGGACATCTTCGTCATCGACGAGGCCTTGGCCGTGGGCGACGCGGGGTTCCAGGCCAAGTGCGTCGAGCGGATGATGAGCCTGGTGCGGGAGGGTCGGACCCTGCTGTTTGTCTCGCACAACCTTACCGCGGTCGAGGCGATCTGCCGTCGCGGGGTGTTCCTCTTGGACGGACGGGTGGAGGCGTTGGGCGAGACCCGCGGGGTGCTGCGGAACTATCTGGATTGGGTGGACACTCGCCAGCAAGCCCGCATCATTCGGGAGTTTCAACCGCGTCCCTCGCGGTTCCTGAAGGTCGAGCGGGTGAGGTACTTTGACGTGCACGGGGTGGAGCGCGCCGCGTTCCGCACGGGCGAAGCGATGGAGATTCGGCTGACCGTGCACGCGGAGATCCCGCTGCTGCGGCCGTGTTTCAGCATCGGCATCAGCCGCGGCGGACCCAGCACGCTCATCGTCTGCTCGATGTTGGCGGACGGCCAGATCCCCGACCAGATCGACGGGCGGTTCGAGGTCTCGTGCCACATCCCCAAGCTGCCACTGCTCCCGAGTGTCTACCAGACGTGGTGCTCGGTCGTGAACAGTCATGCCTACGGCGATCTCTTCGACTGGCAGCCCGTCGGGGCGTTCCGGGTCTCGGACGGACCCGCTTGGCACAACGGACCCGCGCTGATCGGGACGTGGATCGACAGCCCGGTGTACACCGACTACCGCTGGCAGTGGCGGAAGGCGGCGCCCGCCGAGCCCGATGCCGAACCGGCACCGGCCGGGGCGCACGCGCCGTGAGGATCAGGGTTCCCCGGCTGGTGGAGGCCCTGGCGCGCGAGGTCGATCCGTTGATGGACGGCCGGCGCGCGCTGTTCCTGGCGCCGCATCCGGACGATGAGGTCCTCGGCTGCGGGGGCACGATCGCCTTGAAGGTGCGGGCAGACGCCGACGTCTCCATCGCCTTCCTGACCGACGGGCGAAACGGCGTCAAGGCGGCGGGCGGCAGTGGGCGGGCCGTTCGGGAGGTCGAGGCGATGGCCGCGGCCGCCGCCCTCGGGGTGCCCCGGCACCGGCTGACCTTCCTCCGGTACGCGGACGGCCGGCTGGGAGAGCACCGCGGTGAGGCGATCGCGACGATCCGGCGGCTCGTGGAGCGCTGCGGCGTCGAGGACCTGTTCGTGCCGTACCGCCGAGAATACCACCCCGACCACATCGCCACCTGGCAGATCGGGCGGGCCAGCCTTCCCCCCGGGGGCCACCTCTACGAGTATCCGATCTGGTACGGGCCCTGGCTCTGGAGCCGCCTTCGCGGCAGGGCCCGCCTAGCGGCCGCCTCGCACCTCATGGACGCCTTCGGGAGCGTCAAGGTCCGCGTGGCGGGGGTCGCGGGAACCAAGCGCCTGGCGTTGTCGGCCTACCGGTCACAGCTGGCGGGGTTCGCGTCTCAGGGGGCCTGGGGGGCCCGGTTCCTGGAACGCTTCTCCGGCCGCTACGAGATCTTCTTCGTCGCGTAATGCGGATTCTCAGCGTCACCCACGATCATCCCTTCGCCCGAGGCAGCGGCGTGGCGACGTACTGTCAGGATCTGGAACTCGAACTCGTCGGGCGCGGCCACTCCGTGGCGCACCTGACCAGCTGGGAGCGGAGCTGGCGGCCTGCCCCTTACCTGCGGTGGTTCGAGGAGCGGGGAATCACGTTTGCCAGCCTGGTTAACTCTCCGCTCCCCCCTGCCATGTCCCCGGAACGTCCGCTCGCCGACTGCGCCGATGGCCGGATAGAGCGGTTGATGCGAAACTGCCTGGAGCGGACCAGGCCCGATTTGGTTCACATCCACGCCTTCCAAGGACTGTCCGGCTCGGTGCTGCCGATGATCAAGCGTCATGGGATCCCCGTGATCGTCACGCTCCATGACTTTTGGGCGCTCTGTACCCGGATCGTCCTGATGCGCGCCGACGGGATGCCCTGCTCCGGTCCCGACGGGGGGAAGAACTGCGCGCGTTACTGCGCAAATCCCGGCTCCCTCGGCCGGCGTGTGTACCGGCGGCTGATGGCGGTGGTGCCCCCGGGGCCGGGGCGCGAGCTTGTGCAGCGCGCGCGTGCGCAGATGGTGCGGCCGGCGGCCGGCGACCACAGCGCCTGGTCGGCGACGTCGGATACGGCGGCCGCCGGGGAAGCGCAAGGATCGCTTCGCGACACGCTGGCGCACGGCGCACGGTCGGCGCGTTTGCTCGAGATGCTGCGCGAGGCGGACGCGGTGCTAGCGGTCTCCAATTTTGTGAGAGATACGTTCGTCCGCCACGGGGTACCCGAGGCGCGGATTCGGGTTCTGCGCCTCGGCTTGGACCTCTCGCAGACCGATCTCTGGCGGATCAGGCAGGCGCGCGCCCCGCTGCGGGTGGGCTTTCTGGGGCGCGTCGTCCACCTCAAAGGCGCGCACATCCTCGCGGAGGCGGTGCGCGGGATCCCTCCGGACCAGGCGCGGGTCCTGTGCTTCGGCCCGGCCGGCGCGGAGGACGCCGCAAGACTCCAAACCTTGGCGGGGAGGCCGCTCGAGTTCCGCGGTCCGTACGATCGGGGCGATCTGCCCGCGATCCTGGACGAGGTGGACGTCGTCGTCGTCCCCAGCCTCTTTCCGGAGTCCGTGGGCCTGGCGACCCTGGAAGCCCAAGCGGCCGGGTTGCCGGTGATTGCCTCACGCATCGGCGCCGTCCCCGAGTACATTCAAGACGGTCAGAATGGCCTGCTCTTCGAACCCGGAAGTTCGCGCGCGCTCCAGGCATGCCTGAGGCAGTTTCTGGACACGCCCCAGTTAGTGGCCGCGATGTCGGCGCGCACCACTCCCCCACCGACCATGGTTCGACACGTCGACCTCTTGACAGAGGTCTACCGCGCGTGCCTCGGTCACGGGCACCGGACCCCACATGCCACCCAGTCCGCTTGACCTCTCGATCGTCATTGTCAACCGGAACACCCGGCGTCTGCTGGGGGAGTGCCTGGGTTCGCTTGAGGCGGTGCTCGCCCACACCCCCTTACGCGTGGAGATCATCGTCGTGGACAACGGGTCGACCGACGGGTCACCGGCGATGGTGGCCGAGCGGTTTCCCGGGGCGCGGCTCATCCGCAACGAGGAGAATCGGGCGTATGCCGGTGCGAACAACCAAGGCATCGCGCTCGCCGGGGGCCGCAACATCCTCCTCCTGAATTCGGATACCGTGGTCAGGCCCGGCGCGCTTGAGGAGATGATGCGATCCCTCGACGCCGACCCCCGCCTCGGTGGGGTCTCCCCCAAACTGCTCAACCCCGACGGGAGCATCCAGCGGTCGTGCTGGCCGTTCCCGATGAAGGCCGTCGTCGGAAATACCTTGGGTCTGTACCGTCTCGGCCTGCTCGATGACTACCGCGCCTGGGATCACCGGGAAGACCGCGAGGTCGATTGGGTATCGTCGGCGTGCCTGATGGTTCCACGGAGGGTGTTCGATGCCGTCGGAGGACTCGATGAACGCTTCTTCTACGGGGTCGATGTCGAGTGGGCGCACCGCGCCGCCAAAGCCGGCTACCGGTTCCGGGCGCTCGCCCGCCCCGAGGTCGTCCACCACGGTCGGGGCAGCCAGCGGCATGGCCAGACGCCGATCTCGGCGGATGGCCCGGTCGTGGAGTCCCGTTACTTCCGGGCGCACTATGGGCTGCTCGGCGTCGTCTTCTTCCGCGCGGTACTCATCGCCGGCGCGCTCCCCCGGCTGATCGTCTGGGAGATTTTGGGACGGTGCCGGCTGAGCCGCCACGCCGAGGAACATCGGGCGATGCTCCGACGGATCCTGGCCTCGGCGCTCTGCATCCGGACGGTGTAATGGCGATGGGGTCCCGCCCGGGCGCATCCGTGCGGTCCGACGATCTCGAAGGGGAACCTCTCGCACGTGAGGAGATGTCGATGCCGGACGAGTGTTACTGCACCGTTGTGATCCTCAACTTCAACAAGCGCGACCTGCTCCGGCGGAGCCTGGACGCCCTGCGCGGGGTGACGGCGCTGCCGTATCGCGTCGACGTGATCGTCGTCGACAACGGATCGACGGATGGCAGTCCCGACGTTGTGCGGGAGGCATTTCCCAGCGTACGGCTGGTCGTCAACCCCCACAACCTGGGGAGCGCGCAGGGGCGAAACACCGGTCTCCGCCTGGCCAAAGGGGAGTTCGTACTCTTTCTCGACGACTCCACCACCATCTCTCCCGACCAGCTCGACCGGCTCATCCAGATCGCCAGGGCCCATCCGGAAGCGGGGATGCTCACGGCGATGAAGGTCGATTCCGGGGGCACCCCCCTCTACGGCTATCACGTCCCCTCGCCGTCCACCTTGGGGTTCGCGTTTTTCCTGGTGAACGAGCTGTCCCTCATCGAGATCGCCCGGGCGGTGAAGCGGCTTCTGCGGTGGGGAGCGCCGGTCCCGCACGAAACCCGGGACCTCGTGGAGATCCCGTACATCGGCGGCGGAATCATGTTCTGCCGCAGCCAGGCGCTGCGGGAGGTCGGGCCCATGGACGACCGCATCTTCATTTACGGCGAGGACTTCGACTGGTGCTATCGGTTCCGGCGGCGCGGGTGGAAGATCCTCTACGCGCCCCAAGTGCACGTGCTTGCCGGGTTCGGGATAAACGCCACACGAGCCAAACGGGCGTCGCTTGTGGCGCTCCACAGCCGGCGGTACCTCTTTCAGAAGTATGTCGGCCGACGCTACCTCGCCTTCTATGCGGTGATCGCGCTGGTGGGGCTCCTTCCGAAGCTGATCAATTATTTGGTGAAGGGAATCCGCGGCCGTGGGGCTCAGGACATCTCCACCTGGCTCTGGTTACGCCGGGCGGTCCTGTGCATCGTCGGCTTGGAGCCCCCCCCCGGTCCGCCGATCGCAACGGGACGGCGACATGCATCCTAGCATCCTGTTGATTACCAACGAGTATCCCCCCGAGAAAATCGCCGGGACCGCCGTGGCCACGCGATTTCTGGCCGAGGAGCTGGTCTCGAGAGGGCACCGCGTGACCGTCGCCGTCAACACCCGGGAGCATGCGCTTCCGCACGAGATGTCGCACGCGCTCGAGGTGGTCCGCCTCAGACCGGCCCGCGTCCCTTTGACGCGGATGGCGCAGCGAGCCGCTCTGCTGGCCGCCATCGCGCGGCGGGTCCGCCCGGACGTCATCCAGGGACAGTCGCTCTCCTGCGGGTTCCTTGCGTGGCTCACCGGGCGCGCGCTGGGCATCCCATCGGTAGTCTACGTCCAGGGGCTCGACCTCTACCAGTCCGGAGCCTGGGCCCGACGGACCTACATCCGGTGGGCATTGACCCGCTGTGACCGGGTGGCGACGGTGACCCCGGACCTCCAGGCCAGGGCGCTCGCGCTCTCCGGACGCCGGGGTGAGGTTATTCCCCACGGCTTTCGACAGGAGCCGTCGCACGAGCTGGACCGCGGGACCGCACGCTCCCAGCTCCACCTCCCCGCCGACGCCAAGGTCCTGCTGTTCGTCGGGCGGCTGATCGCGGAGAAGGGGGTTGACCATCTCCTCGACGCCATGCCCCGCGTCCTGTCCCGCTGCCCCGACGCGCGGTTGGTCGTGGTGGGCGAGGGGGAGGAGCGGTCCCGGTTGATGCAGCGGGGTCGAGATCTGCACCTCGGGGAGCACGTGGTGTTTGTCGGAGCGCAGGCGCACGCAGAGGTCATCCGGTACATGCGGGCGGCGGACCTCTTCGTCCTCCCCAGCCTTGTCGAATCCTTCGGAATCGTGCTGATCGAGGCGATGAGCTGCGGGCTCCCCATCGTGGCCTCGAACATCATGGGAATTCCCGCGGTGGTCGAGGACGGCATCAACGGGTCGCTGGTCACGGCCGGCGATGCCGCGGCGCTTGCCGATGGGGTGGTGGGGGCGTTGACCGATCCGGCGAAGTCCGCCGGATTCGCGGCGCGGAATCTCCAGAAGGCCGCCGGATACGCCGTTCCCCGCATCGCCGACCGGTTCCTCGATCTTTGGCGGGGCGCCGCGGTGGCGGGGACGCACGGGCTTCCCGCCGGGGACTCGGCCCGGTGACGCGATGTTGAGGGGAGCCCAGTGACCATCACCCACCTGCGGAACGTGGGATGCCGCTGCCTGCTGGGTCGGGAACTGGACGCCGCCCGTCGTGCGCATTGGGCGACGCAGTGGCAGTCGGGATCGGCGATCGGGGCAAGCCAGTGGGCGCAGCTGCGCACGTGCGTGAGCCACGCGCGGCAGGCCAGCCCCTTTTACCGGGAGCGGCTGGCGACGGTGGACCTCGATGATCCCCTGACCCCCGAGGCGTTTCGGCGGATCCCGCCACTGCGCCGCCAGGACGTGATCGCTTCGTGGTCGGCGATCCGCACGGGGGCCACCTGGTCCGGCGTGATGCGGCGGCGGTCCGGCGGAAGCGGCGGGTCCAGCGTCCAGGTCCCGCTGACCCGTGCGACCTACTGCTGGTACATCGCCGGAACATGGCGCGGGCTGCGGTGGTGGGGAATCGATCCCGCCGACCGCGGCGCGATCGTCCTTGGGTCGGGGGCGAGCGGGGCGCGGAGCGCGGCGATCCGGGCGAAGGACTGGGCCATGAACTGGTGGCGTGTGCCGGTGGACGGGGAGTTCGATGGGCGGGCGGACACGATCCTGGACCGCCTGGAGCGATTCGCTCCTGCGTTTGTCTACGGGTATCCCTCGGCGATGCACCGCCTGGCGGAGGCGGTCCGCCACCGCGGGTGGAGCCCTCGGCGCCCCCTCAAGGTGATCGTGGCGACCGGGGAACCTGTGTATCTGGCCCAGCGGGAGGCGATCGCGCGGGCGTTTGGTTGCCCGGTCGCAGAGGAGTACGGGAACGGGGAACTGGGCTCGATGGCGTTCGAGTGTCCCGAGGGCACGCTGCACATCACGGCCGAGAACGTCTTCCTCGAGGCCGTCCGGTCTCACACCCCGACGGATGGCGGTGGGGTCCCGATCTTGGCCACCCAGCTCCGCAACCGCACCTTCCCACTCATTCGATACGAAACGGGGGATGTCGGGGTGGTGAGTCCCGGGCCCTGCCGGTGTGGGCGAGGGCTCCCCGCCGTGCGGGTGTCCGGGCGCCTCGACGAGCGGTTGACCGGGCCGGCGGGCCTGATCCTGGCCCGCGCGACGGTGGAAGCGTTCTTGACCGCGCTGCCCGAGCCGCTGCGGGCACACGTCCAGGTCATCCACCCCGCGCGCTCGCGCCTCCTCGTGCATGTGGAGGGCTCGCAGCCACCGGCGGGCGATCTGGCCGCGGCGACCGCGGCGGCCCGGGCGGCATTTGGGGACGGTTGGGAGATCGCCGCCGCGGCGGTCGACGGTCTGCCCCGCCTCGCCTCCGGAAAGCGGCCGGTTTTTGTCCGGAGCTACGCCTGATGCGCGCGCTGCTGATCACGAACGATTTTCCCCCCATGGGGGGCGGCGAATCGACCTGCTACGCGCGGGTCGGCGCCTCGGTCCCGCCCGACCGGATCGTCGTGCTGGCCCCCCGGCTTGCCGGCGACGACGCCTTTGACCGTGCACAGCGGTACCGGATCATTCGAAGCTCCGTTCCAACCGGCTCCCACCCCGCGGCCCGCCTGGCGCAGATCGCCCTCTTCTTCGTGCGAGCGGTCCGCGTCATCCGCCGCGAGGCCATCGACACGATCCACCTCGGCCACCTGTACCTGGGGCCTATCGGGTTCATGCTCAACTGGTGGTGGGGCCTCCCCTATGTGATCTACCTGCATGGGGGGGAGATGGCGGCGTACATGCGCCTTCGTCCCATGCGCGCGGTCGCCAGGGCCATCGTGCGGCGGGCCGCGCTCGTCGTCGTCAACAGCGCGTACACCCGCGAGCACTACGCGGCGCTGGGGATCCTACCGGCCCGGGTCGAGGTCTTGAGAATCAGCCCGGGAACCGCGCAGTTCGCGGGCGAGGGCGAAGGCCGTCGGGTTCGCGCCAGGTACGCCCTGGGCGACGATAAGGTGATCCTGACCGTCGGCCGGCTGATCGAGCGCAAGGGTCACGACATGGTGATCCGCGCGCTCAGCTTGGTGCGCCGATCGGTCGGTCCCGTTCGATACCTCATCGCCGGCCGGGGTCCCGAGGAGGGGCGGTTGCGCGAGGTCGCGCAAGAGGTCGGCTGCCTGGATGCGGTGTGCTTCATGGGATACGTGCCTCCGGCCGACCTTCCCGGCCTCTACGCCGCGTGCGACGTGTTCGCCATGCCGAGCCGGGCGTTACCTCAGCGCGACGGCATCGAGGGATTCGGGATCGTCTTCCTCGAGGCCGCCGCGGCCGCGCGGCCGGTCGTGGGGGGCCGCAGCGGTGGGATCCCGGAGGTCGTTCAGGACGGGGTGACCGGCCACCTGGTCGACCCGACCGACGTCGATCGGTTGGCGGAGGTGTTGATCGAGATCTTGCGCGATGGCGGAGAAGCCGCACGCCTCGGCGCGAACGGGAGGCGGCACGCCGAGGCGGTCGAAATCGCCTGGGATGCCGCGATCAAGCGTATCTGGGGGGAGCCGGCTCCCGCCGGCTAGCGCCGTGCCTCGCGATCGTGTGCGTGTCCTCCACGTGATTACCCGCTTGGTGGTGGGCGGCGCTCAGGAGAACACCCTCCTCACCGCGGCGCATTTGGACCCGGCGCGGTACGAGGTCACGCTCGCCAGCGGACCGACGGTTGGGCCGGAGGGCAGTTTGGAGGATCGCGTTCCCGCGACGAGCGCGTTCGTGCGAATCCCCGATCTCGTTCGCGCCCCCCACCCGGTGCGCGATCTCTCCGCCCTGGCCCACCTGTACGCGTTGATGCGGCGGGGTCGATACCACATCGTCCACACCCACACGACGAAGGCCGGCCTGCTGGGGCGGATTGCGGCCCGACTCGCCCGCGTCCCGATCGTCCTCCATACTCCCCACGGGCACGCCTTCCACGACTATCTGAACCGTCCCGGGTCGGCGGGACTGTGTCGGCTGGAGCGCGGGCTGGCCCGATGGACCGACCAGATTATCTGCCTGACCGAGGCGGAGCGGGATGACCATCTCCGCCTCCGCATCGGGCCGCCGGAGCGGTTTACCGTCATCCACAGCGGGGTCGACGTCGACCGGTTTCGGGACGCGCGCCCCGACGTCCGTGCCAAGCGCCGGGAGTTGGGACTCCCTCCGTCCGGACCGCTGGTCGGATGCGTCGCCCGGCTCGTGCCCGTGAAGGGGGTGCAGCACCTCCTCGAAGCGGTCCCAGGCATCCGCGTGGGTGTGCCCGATGCCACGGTGGTCTACGTCGGCGACGGGGCACTCCGCCCCGACTTGGAGCGGCGGGCCGCCGCCCTCGGCGTTAACGGGTCGGTCGTCTTTCTGGGGCTGCGGCGCGACGTCCCGGAGATCATGCCGATCTTCGATCTGGTGGTGCTCCCCTCGATGAACGAGGGCATGGGCAAGGCCGCCGTGGAGGCCATGGCGGCGGGGCGTGCGGTCATTGGATCGCGGATCAGCGGGATCCAGGATGTGGTGACCGACGGGGAGACCGGCGAGTTGGTTCCCCCGGGCGATCCGAACGCCCTGGCGGCGGCCATCGTCCGCGGCCTCGCCGATCCCCCGCGCGCTCGTGCGATGGGGCTCCGCGCCCAGGCGCGAACCGACCCGTACAGCATCGAGACGATGATGGTGAAGATCGATCACCTCTACACCCGGTGGCTGGCGGCCAAAGGGTGGCCCCACTCATCGAGCGGGGGATCGCCCGCCCACCGGGTCCCTTCTCGGTGACCCCCGTGGTGGGGGCCCGTGCCCGGGTGGGGAGCCGGATCTCGGCTAGGAGCATCGACACGGGGCGCGCGGACCCGGTTCAGGCTCAAGAAATCGCGCCGGTCCTGCGGCCGTGAGGCGGATGACTCGAAACCTCGGGGGGCGGGGGCGGCCCCTGGTCAGCTGGGGTGTGGCTCGTAGACAAAGTTGCTGTCGGCATCGCGGAACAGAGGGAGGCGCGCATCCTTCGGCGACAGCACCGGGTGCGGGATCGGCCACGTCACCTGTAGATCCGGGTCGTTCCAGAGGATGCCCCGGTCCGCGTCCGGCGCATACTCCGCGGTGACCCGATAGACCACGTCGGCCTGGTCGCTCAACGTGCAGAACCCGTGGGCGAACCCGACCGGCACGTAGAGCATCCGCCGATTACCCGCGGAGAGCGTCACGGCTACCCACCGTTGGAAGGTCGGCGACCCCCGGCGGATATCGACCGCCACGTCGAAGATCTCCCCGTGGAGTACGGTAACGAGCTTCGCTTGGGCCCTGGGATGTTTCTGATAATGCAGGCCCCTGAGCACCCCGCCGGTGGAGTGCGAGTAGTTATCTTGGAGGAAGGTGGCGGAGATGCCCGCGTCAACGAACTCGGAGCGCTTGTACGTCTCCATGAAAAACCCGCGGCCGTCGGGAAGCACCGTGCTTTCAATGAGGATGAGGTCTGGAATCTCGAGGCGTTCGAACCGAAAGGGCATCTCGGGTCCTCTCCCGGTCCCGGAGCGGCTGCGGGGGTCCGCGGGCGACACGCTCCATTTTTCCGGAGCACAATCGCGCCCGCCCGGACAACCAAGCCGGCGCGGAGCCCACGATACCACGGGCCGCCGCGGAGTGTCAACGCGAGCCGCGCGGGATCGCGCGTCCGGGGGCCGGCCGGCCTGGGTATTCACAAGGAGGATCGTGCCGGTGGCGGCCCGTAGTGGTGTCTCCGTCACGCCGGCAGGTCGTGGGCAGAAAGTGCGGTCGGGAGGCGCCATGGGGGAACTGAAGGGGTTGGTCCTCTCGGGTGGGCGCGGCACGCGGCTGCGCCCGCTGACCTACACCAGCGCCAAGCAGTTGATTCCGGTCGCAAACAAGCCCATCCTGCATATGGTTCTGGAGCAGATGGCGGCGGCGGGCATCAAGGAGATCGGCGTCATCATCTCGCCGGAGACGGGCGCCGCGGTCCAAGAGGCCGTCGGCTCGGGCGAGCGCTGGGGGGTGCGCACCACCTTCATCGTCCAGGACGCCCCCCACGGGTTGGCGCACGCCGTGCAGGTCGCGCGGCCATTCCTCGCGGACAGCCCCTTCTTGATGTTCTTGGGGGACAACCTCATTCAAGGGGGAGTGCGTCAGCTCCGCCAGCGGTTCGAGGCCGGCACCGCCGAGGCCTTGATCCTCCTGAAAGAAGTCGCGGATCCTCGACAGTTCGGGGTCGCGGTCCTCAACGGCGATGGAACCGTCCGGACGTTGGTGGAGAAGCCCGCGGTTCCGCCGAGCAACCTCGCGCTGGTGGGAGTGTACCTGTTCCGACCCAGCATTCACGGGGTGATCGCGCGAATCCGACCGTCGGCGCGCGGCGAGCTGGAGATCACGGACGCGATCCAGGAGCTCCTGCGACAGGGTGGGCGGGTCGACACCGTGCGCCTCGAGGGTTGGTGGTTGGACGCCGGCAAGAAAGATGACCTGTTGGAAGCGAACCGGGCGGTGCTCGACGAATTCACCCAGCGCCATGTGCTCGGGACCGTCGACGCGGAGTGCGTCGTCACGGGTCGGGTCGAGATCGGGGCGACCACCACCGTGCAACGCAGCGTGATCCGCGGCCCGGTGGTCATCGGCGAGCGCTGCCGGGTGCGCGGGGCGTTCATCGGCCCCTACACCGCGATCGGAGACGACACCACGATCACCGAGACGAGCATCCAGCACTCCGTGGTGCTCGACCACTGCCATTTGGAGGGAATTGATCGGATCGAGGACAGCGTGCTCGGGCGCGGGGTGACGATCAGACGGTCGACGGACGGCCCCAGAGCGCTCCGGGTGTTTGTCAGCGACGACTCGCAGATTTCGCTTTGATGCCCGCGCTTTCCATCATCATCCCCACCTACAACGAAGCGGAAACCATCGGCGCGCTCGTCGACCGGACGACGGCGGCGCTCGACGGGCTCGACTACGAACTCGTGGTCGTCGACGACAGCACCGACGGGACCGACCGCATCGTGGCCGGGTTGGCGGGCACGCGTCCGGGCCTCCGCCTTATCCATCGGGAGGGACGCGGGGGCCTCGCCTCCGCCGTGATCGACGGCATCAACGCCGCCAGCGGCGAGGTGATGTGCGTCCTCGACGCCGATCTCCAGCATCCCCCCGAAGCCGTCCCGTGGCTGCATCGAGCACTCGAACACACCGGCGCCGATCTGGCTGTCGCCAGCCGGTACGTGCCCGGCGGTCGGTCGGAGCTCTCGCCGCTGCGGCAAATCGTCTCCCGTGTGGCGGTGGCCCTGGCCCAGGTACTCCTCCGCCGTGCGCGAGGGATCTCCGATCCGATGTCGGGGTTTTTCGCCTTCAGGCGGCGCGTGGTCGAGGGTGTCCGCCTGCGCCCGCTCGGCTTTAAGATTCTGCTCGAGATCCTCGTCCGGGGACACGTCCGGCGGGTGGTGGAAGTGCCCTATCGGTTCGAGGTGAGACACACCGGCCAGAGCAAGCTCACTCTGTCCCAGCACTGGGAGTACCTGCGGCACCTCCTCCGGCTTCGGCGAGAAGAACCTCCCACCGCGACGTTTGAGCGCTTCGTCCTCCCCCCCACCTTCGGATCCCCGCCCGGCGACGAGGCGCTGGCGCGACGCGCGGCAGCCGGCCGGCTCGAGTTCGTCCGATACCCCGAAAACGGGCCCCTACCGGAGGTGCGCGTGGTATCATCTGGCCGCACGGCGGTTCCGCGGGTTTCGGTGATTATCCCGACCGCGCATGCCCGTCGTGCCGCCCTTCTCGATCGCCTGCTGCAGCAGCTCGCCGCCCAACACCTGCAGGAGACCGAGGTGATCGTCGTGCAGGGGGACCGGCGTCAGGGGCGGGCGATCAACACCGCCGCGGCGATCTCGCGCGGAAGCATTCTGGTCACGATGGACGATGATACCCAGCTCGGCGATGGCGGGGTGCTTGACGCGCTGGTGTATGCGCTCGACCAGGATCTCACCATCGGGATCGCGGGGGTGCCGAACCAGATTCCCCCGGACGCCCCGCCGTTCGTCCACCGGGCGCTGCGCGAGCTGCCGAGGCGCAGTTCGCCCATCGTGCACGTCGTCACCGACAGCGACATGGCCGAGCACCCGTGCCTGGCGATCAGGAAGGAGATCTTCGTCCGCATCGGGGGCGAGCACGAACAGATCCCGCGCGGGCTCGACCCGTACCTGCGTCGGGAGGTTCGCCGTTTGGGGTACCGCGTGGTGGTGGTCCCCGGGACGTCGATCCACCACCTCCTCCCATCGACCTTGGGCGGCCTGGTACGCCAGTACTTCCGAAACGGGCTGGGCGCGGCCTATGTCGCGAAGTTCCACCCCGAGTTCGTGATCGAGCAAACGACGGGCCACGATGAGCCGGTCCCTCCACCCACCGCACTCCCCCAGCGGGTCGGAAGATACCTCCGCCACCTCGCCGCTGCGGTCGCATCGTCCAAGTGGGTCTACCTGGCGACGCTCGTGGCGTATGCCGTGGGATACACCTTGGGGCTGTTGACCCTGCGAAGAGATTCTTTGTAACGTTCCGCCGCCCCGGGCCGCGCGGAGATCCATCCGTACGGATGAGAGGTTCCCCACAAACGGAGGGTGTACGCCTTCCCGTCGCGGGAGTACGGTGAGGACAGACAGACTGATCTTGCCGAGTTCCCAGGGGATTGATGCGGAACCTTGTAACGGGCGGGGCCGGATTCATTGGATCGCACCTCGTCGATGCGCTGCTGGCGCGGGGGGATGAGGTGTGGGTCCTCGATAACCTTTCCACCGGGCAGACCGGGAATGTTGCGCACGTCATCGCCCACCCCCGGTTTCGGCTGATGACGGGGTCTGTGCTCGACCGCGCGCTCGTGGAAGGTGCGGTTGCCGCATGCGACGTCGTCTACCACCTGGCCGCGGCGGTGGGAATGTCGTACATCGTGTCCGACCCCCTGCGGGGCATCGCCACCAACGTCCAGGGGACCGCGAACCTGCTCGAGGCCGCCTTCGCCCACCGCCGGAAGACCGTGCTGGCCTCCTCGTCAGAAGTGTACGGGAAAAACGCGAACGTGCCTCTCCGAGAAGACGATGACCGCGTGCTCGGTCCGACGACGGTCAATCGGTGGTCGTACTCGGCGTCGAAGGCAATCGACGAGCACCTGGCCTTTGCCTACGCGGCGCAGGGCATGCCGGTGGTGGCGCTTCGATTCTTCAACGCCTACGGGCCGCGGATCCACTTTAATGGATACGGCACGGTGGTGGCGAGATTTGTGAAGCAGGCCTTGAACGGTGAACCGCTGACCGTCCACGGCGACGGCCGGCAGACACGCTGCTTCACCTACGTGGTGGATACGGTGCGGGGAATCCTCGCGGCCGGGAGCACTCCGGAGGCGAATGGCCTCGTGTTCAACATCGGCAACACCGGGGAACTGACGATCCTGGAGCTCGCCCACCGCATCAAGGCGTTGAGCGGGTCGTCGTCGCCGATCAGGCTGGTGCCGTACGCGGATTACTACGGGCAGAGCTACGAAGACACCCGCCGCCGCGTCCCCGATATCACCCGGGCCCGCCAGACTTTGGGCTTCGAACCTAGCGTCCCTCTTGATGATGGACTGTCGCAGACGATCGCCTGGTGTCTCGACCACAATTTTCTCGCATCGGCGGTGGCCAGGGCCCCTCAGGCCGTCCCGGCTCTATGATCGTCGCAATCCATCAGCCGCACTACCTGCCCTGGCTGCGCTATCTACACAAGATCGCCTCGTGCGATGTGTTTGTCCTTCTCGATGACGCCCAGTACACCAAGAACGGCTGGCAGAATCGCAACCGAATCAAGGGGCCCAACGGGGCGCTCCTGCTGACCGTCCCGCTCCGCGCCGCCGCCTTCCGGCCGATCGGCGAGGTCGAGATCAACCCGCAAACATCGTGGCGGGAGAAGCATTGGAGGTCGATCGTCCAGAGCTACGGAAAAGCCCGGTACTTCCATCAGCATCGAGAAACCTTTGAGCGCATCTACGCCGGCGAGTGGGGCAGCCTCGCCGCGCTGAACTTCGGCCTGCTGCGGGCGCTGACCCAGGGATTCGGCATCTCAACGCAGGTGGTGGCGAGTTCCGACCTCGGGGTCCCCGGACATGGAACGGACCGCCTGGTTGGCCTCTGTCGGCAGCTTGGGGCCAGCCACTACCTGACGGGGGCGTTTGCGGTGGGGCACCATTTGGACGCCGAATCGTTCGCCGCCGCCGGGGTCACCCTGAGCGTGCAGGACTGGGCCTGCCCTGCCTACCAGCAGCAATTTCCCCAGCTGGGTTTCATCCCCGAACTCTCGGCGATCGACCTCCTGTTCAACGAGGGACCACGGAGCTTCGAGATCCTCATGAACCGGTATCCTCACCCGGCGCCAGAGTCGGTCGCTCCCGTCCCCTCCTAGAACCGCGTCAGCCCGCCGGAATCGGCCCCAATTCCTCTTCTCGGTTCCCCTCGGGTAAAAAACCCCGCCCCTGCCCTTTCGGCGGTCTTTTTCATGATCGGGGAGGAAAAGCGGGAGGACCGGAGAACCGGCCGGAAGGTCCCGGCGAGATCGGGATCAGCCCCGGACCTGGAGCGGGCCGGCCTGGAGATACCTCGACGGGAGGGAATGCCCCAGCGCCCCGGCGAGAAGACGGGACGCCTCGGCGACCTCATAGAGGTTCACCCCGGTCTCGATCCCCATCCCGTGCAGCATGTACAGGAGATCCTCCGTGGCGAGGTTCCCCGACGCACCGGGGGCGTACGGACAGCCGCCCAATCCCCCAGCCGATGAGTCCACCGTCGAGATCCCCCAGAGCAGGGCGGCCAGGACGTTGGCCAACGCGGTTCCCCGGGTATCGTGAAAATGCACCGCCAGCATCCCCGGAGACAGATCTCGGCCGAGGGCATCGAGCAGCGCCGTCACTTCCCCGGGGGTGGCCGCGCCGATCGTGTCCCCGAGTGAAATCTCATAGCACCCCATCTCCGCAAGGGCGATGCCCACCCGGCGGACGGCGTCAGGGGAGACCCGCCCGGTGTACGGGCACCACCAGGCGGTGGAGATGTACGCCCTGACCGGGACCCCCGCCGGGGCAGCGAGCCGCAGGACCTCACGGAACCTCAGCAGCGATTCGTCGATCCCCATGTTAATGTTGTGGCGGGTGAACGCCTCCGAGGCCGCGGTGAAAACGGCCACGGCTCTCACCCCGCAACCTAGGGCCCGCTCCATCCCGAGGCGGTTCGGCACCAGGGCGGAGAACACCGGACCGCGAAGCCGCCCCAGCTGGCGGAACACCTCTTCGGTGTCTGCCATTTGCGGGACGCGGGCGGGATGGACGAACGCGCCCGCTTCGATCACGGGGAGCCCCGCGCGGGCAAGGCGCTCGATGAATTGTACCTTGGACGCCACGGGCAGGGTATGGGGTTCATTCTGAAGCCCGTCTCGCGGCCCCACCTCCACGACCCGGACCTTCCGAGGAAACTCCGCCGCGTTCATCCCGGCTCATCCGACGGCTGCCCCTTCGGGCTCAACTCCGCCACGGCCGCACCCGCTTCCACCTGGTCCCCGGGGCGGACGTGCACGAGGTGGATCCGGCCGTCACGGGGGGCTCTGATGACGTGCTCCATCTTCATCGCCTCGATGATGACGAGGGCTTGGCCGGTCCTCACCGCGTCCCCTGCCCGCACCAGGACCTGGGTCACGCCCCCGGGCATCGGGGCGGCGAGATCGTCCTGCACGGGATGCGCGGGACGGACGGGAGCGTCGTCCAGCGGCACGATCTGGGACTCGATCGTCTGCCCGTCGATGTGCAGAAACCAGCGGTCACCGTCCCGGGCGACGCGGATCAGCCTGGGGCGGCCGGCGACCTGCACCCGGAACACCCCCGGTTCCACTACGGAGAGGCACAGGCGATGCGTGACTCCTTCCGCGTGGACGAGAAACTCCTCACCCGCGCACTCAACCGTGCACCGAACGACCCGGCCGTCGAGCCGCACGGAGAGGTCAGGCATCGCGCGTCCCCATCCGCCAGTGCCCGATCGTCTCCCAGGGATCGGGGCTCGGCACGTCGCGGGCGTGGACACCCCCTTCCCTCGTCGGGGCCGATCCATCGCTCCAGGTGGCGACACACGCGGCGATCGCGGCGGCCTCCGCCTGGATCGTTGGTTGCCATCCGGCCAAGTCGCGCTCCACGAACCGCGTCGTGGTCTTCCCCTGGCGAAACGTCGCGGTCTTAAGGACGTCCTGGAGAAAATCCAGATTCGTCCGGACGCCGAGGATGACGTACGTGCGCAGCGCCTCGGCCATTCGGCCGATCGCCTCAGCTCGCGTGCGGTCCCAGGCGATGACCTTGGCCAAGAGCGGATCGTAGGCGACCGGGACGCGCCATCCCGCGCGCACCCCCGAATCGACACGGATCCCCGGGCCGGCCGGCTCCTCCAGCGCGAGTATCGGCCCCGGCGACGGCGCGAAATCGCGGCCCGGATCTTCCGCACAGATGCGGCACTCGATGGCGTGCCCGCGGGTGCCGACCGGCGTGCCCTCGAGATGGTCCCCGGCGGCGATTCGGAGTTGGGCCTTCACGAGATCCACACCCGCGACCATCTCGGTCACGGGATGCTCAACTTGCAGCCGGGTGTTGACCTCCAGGAAGTAGAATCGTTCGGCCCCGTCGACCAGGAACTCCACGCTTCCCGCGTTGACGTATCCGGCCGCGGCGGCCGCTCCCGTCGCGGCCTCACCCAGCCGCGCCCGAAGCGCCGGTGTGACGAAGGGGGACGGCGCCTCCTCGATGATCTTCTGGTGCCGCCGTTGCACGCTGCATTCGCGCTCGCCGAGGTCCCAGATCGTTCCGTGCTGATCAGCGAGCACCTGAATCTCGATGTGTCGAACGTCGGGCAGGTACCGCTCCAGGTAGAGATCGCTCGACCCGAACGCGGCGCGCGCTTCCCGTCGAGCGGCAGCCAGCGCCCCGGGGAGGTCGTCCAGCCGCTCCACCAGCCGCATCCCGCGGCCGCCGCCCCCGCCTGCCGCCTTCACCAGCAGCGGGGTGCCAATCCCGGCGGCGGCCTGCATCAGCGCACGGTCGGTGGCCCCGATCCCATTCCAGCCCGGGACGACCGGGATCCCCGTTCGCTCCATCAGCCGCCGAGCCTCAATCTTGTCACCGAGCCGTGCAATCACTTCAGCGGGAGGCCCGACAAAGACCAGGCTCGCCTCGCGAACCGCATCGGCGAACGCAGCGCTCTCGGAGAGAAACCCGTAGCCGGGGTGAACGGCGTCGGCTCCCACCGTCCGGGCGGCGCCGATGAGGCGTCCCACGTGCAGGTAGCTCTCCTGGGGCTCCGCCGGCCCGATCGGGACGGCCTCGTCCGCGAGGCGTACGTGAGGAGCGTCGCGGTCCACCTCAGAGTAAACCGCCACCGCGACCAGTCCCAATTCCCGGCACGCCCGGATGATGCGCACCGCGACTTCACCGCGGTTGGCGATCAGGACCTTGCGCACTGCTACATCCGGAAGACGCCCGGCCGCATCCCCCGCAGGGGCGCGTTGAGGGCGACGGACAGGCTCAACGCCAGCACGGTCCGGGTTTCGGCCGGATCGATGATGCCGTCGTCCCACAGGCGCGCGGTGCTGTAGTAGGGGCTCCCCTCTTCCTCGTACTTGGCCAGGATCGGGGTGACCAGGGCGTCCTCCTCGTCTCGGGTGATCGCTTTCCCTTCGCGGCGCAACTGATCGCGCTTGATCGTGAGGAGAACGGTCGCCGCCTGTTCGCCGCCCATGACTGAGATTCGGGCATTCGGCCACATCCACAGAAATCGAGGTTCGTAGGCCCGGCCGCACATCGCATAGTTCCCGGCGCCGTAGGATCCCCCGACGATCACCGTGAGCCGCGGGACCCCGGAGGTGGCGACCGCGTGCACCATCTTGGCGCCGGCGCGGGCGATGCCCGCGGCCTCATACTGGCGGCCGATGATAAACCCGGTGATATTCTGCAGAAAGATCATCGGGATCCGTCGCTGACCGCACAACTCGATGAAATGTGCCCCTTTTTCAGCGCTCTCCACGAACAGGACACCGTTGTTTGCGAGGATCCCTACGGGAATGCCGTGCAGGCGGGCGAATCCCGTAACCAGCGTCGGGCCGTACCGGGCCTTGAACTCCTGAAACCGGCTCCCGTCTACCAGGCGCGCGATGATCTCCCGGGCATCGAACTGCCGCCGGAGGTCCTGGGGGAGGATCCCGTAGATCTCCCGCGGATCGTAGCGGGGCTCCTCGGGAGGGGCGAGATCGAGGGCAACGCGCTTCACCCGGTTCAGGGTGCGGACGATCTCGCGCAGGATGGCGATGGCGTGCCCATCGTCTTCCGCGTAGTGATCGGCAACACCACTCCGGCGGGTGTGGACGTCCGCCCCACCGAGATCTTCGGCCGACACCTCTTCGCCGGTCGCGGCCTTGACCAAGGGAGGACCTCCGAGAAAGATCGTTCCCGTCCCGCGGACGATCACCGTCTCGTCGGCCATGGCGGGCACGTAGGCGCCGCCCGCGGTGCACGATCCGAGAACTGCGGCGATCTGGGGAATCCCTTGGGCCGACAACCGGGCTTGGTTGTAAAAGATCCGTCCGAAGTGCTCGCGGTCGGGGAAGACCTCCGCCTGGAGCGGAAGGAACGCCCCGCCAGAATCCACCAGGTAGAGACAGGGAAGATGATTCTCCAGGGCGATCTGCTGGGCGCGGAGGTGTTTCTTTACCGTAACCGGGTAGTAGGTCCCGCCCTTCACCGTGGCGTCGTTGGCCACAATCATGCACTCGAGGTCCCCGACGCGGCCGACCCCCGTGACGATTCCGGCGGAAGGCGCCTCTCCCCGGTACATCTCCCAACCGGCCAGCGCCCCGGTCTCGAGGAATGGTGACCGCGGATCCAGAAGGAGATCGATCCGCTCGCGCGCGGTCTTCTTGCCCAGTTCGCGATGCCTGGCCTGCGCGCGCCGTCCTCCCCCCTCCCGCACCTCCGCCAGCCGCGCCGCAAGGGTGTGGACGTGTTCCTCGTGGCACGCGCGGTTGGCGGCGAACTCCGGCGAGTGCGTGTCGACCCGTGACTCGAGAACCGGCATCGTCCCTGCTATTCACCCCGCGCGGAGTTCGCCCCTCTCCCACCCTTTCGCCTGGAGCCGGTCGCAGCAACCTAGAGATTGGGGGTCGGGCGGTAAGCGTCAAACCGGACGCGGAGGCGTTCAACCTCCGCGTCGGGGAGGAGCATCGGGTTGCCCAACTGGCGGGCGCGGTAGTAGAGCGTGGCGACATACTCGACCACGCCGGCCACCATGATCCCCTCGGCCAGGGTCCGACCCGCGGTCAGGACACCGTGGTGCTGAAGGAGCACCGCCTTGCCGTCCCCCATCACCTCGGCCGCCGCGTCACCCAGTTCGACGGTACCGTACGTGGCGTAGGCCGCCACCGGGATCCGCCGCCCGGCGACCGCGATCAGGTAGTGAACGGCCGGAATCTCAAGGCCCAAACACGCGAACGTCGTGGCGTACGGCGAATGGGTGTGGACGACCGCCCGGGCCCACGGACGGCGACGGTACACACACAGGTGCATCGGCGTCTCGCTCGATGGCCGGAACCTTCCATCGACGACCCGACCCTGGTCATCGACGATGACGATGTCGGTCGGGCTCATGGAGTCGTACGGAACCGCAGATGGGGTGATGGCCACGTAGCCGGTGTCCGGGTCGCATGCGCTGACGTTTCCGGCGGTCCCGGAGACCAAGCCGAGCCGTACGATCTCCTTCGCTGCGTCCGCCACTGCTTGTCGCGTGCCCTCCAAGAGCATCGGGTCCTCCCGGCGACTGACCGCTGCCTGAGACGCGCCTCCGAGTCTGCTGGCAATCACGAACGTCTTCCCCTTGATTGGCGGCTGGCTGCAGGCGCCCCTTTAGGGCATAAACACGCGGGCGGCCACTCGACCGCCTCCCGGAGAGCTGGCGAGCACACGCCCACCCGGTCAGCGCATCTTCTGCTGGCCGTGGCGGTGCTGTCGGGCATCATCAAGGCGGGCTGGTGGTACTTGATGTCGATCGAATCCGCTGACGGGCTTTCCCCGGCCGCAAGGTCACCGGGTGCGGGCACGCCGAGGTTCCCAGATATTGCGCAAGGACCGGGCGCTCACGGGTCAACCGCACAAGAGGGTTGGCGGCGAATACCCGGTCGGGATCAGCACGCGATCTTCGATCTCTCCGACCAGATCGCCGTGCGCGGCGCTCGTCACTCGCTTGATTTCCTTCCATTCCTCGTCCGCCATGAATTTGGTCCACGCCGCCGTTTTCGTTTCCTCGTCAGCCCACGCCAGCAGATACACAAACTCGGTTCGGCGGGGCGTCCTGGCTTCCCACATGGCGACGATGGTGAAGCCGTACTTTCGCATGACGCGCGCGGCCTGGTCTCGGAAGCGTGCGTGGAAGGCAGGCTTGTTGCGCTCGAAAATCTCGTAGATTCGGAGCTGGTGGATCACCGCGACCCTCCGCGACGTTTCGCTCAACGGTGCTGTGTAAGTGCGCAATTGAACGAGAACATAGAGCGAAACCCTTTGGGATCTGATCAAGCCGGGTGGCTAAACACCAACCCCCCCAATCCCAATTCCGTTCGACGACACAGACTCCCTGTTTTCCGAAGGCGGCTATCGAACACAACGCGCCAGCTGATCCACCTGGTCAGAGGAAAGGGACCAAGGACACCCGACTGCGCTGACCGTTCGCCGGGCCCGCGACGAACGACACATGCCTCAGGACGACCCGTGGGTTCGGCGCTTACTCCAGCGCATCTTGATGGCCTTGTGGGCGATCTCGCGGCGACGCTTCGCGCTGAGGGCCTTCGCTCGAGCACGACCACCCTTCTTCGCCATGGCCGCAAGGAACTTCTTCACCGCCCGAGGAGCCGTCATGCCCCTATTCTACTTGGCAGGCAGGTACGAACACAAGGGCGCGTATTGACGTACGTGCCTGGCAAGTATAGAATCAGAAAGCCGGGCGTGCACATACCGCTCAAGGAAGTGGTGGACCATGACCGACCTTGAACAGGAGTTTTGCGCCGAACAGCGGGAGATGGAGGCGGCGGAGTGCCTGCGGTCGGTGTACGAAGAGAGCCATCGGGCGCTTTTGCACACCGTCCAAGCGATCGAGGGGTTGGTCGGAGGACTCCGGGAGGGCCGAGACGTCGCCCCCGACGTAGTGTTGTCCCGAGGGTTAGAACTGATGAAGCGGCTACGGCACGCAGGTGAGCTGCTCCACGCCGCGGTGAAGATTGCCGACCCTGACAGTATCGCGCCGTGGCAGGTCCGGGGAAGACCAAGGGGGTGAGACCGTAGTGGGGGCGCGATGCGCCCATACACCGATGCCACGGCTAACGTTTCGACGTTGGCCAATTTTGTGCATCTGGTAGCTCTGTGGAAGTGTGCGAGGTTGGCCGAGTAGATTCGGAGCGTGTCCTCTGAGCAGTTCCCTCACCTGCGAGAAAGACAGAAATGCCTCAAGAGCCTCTTGGAGCTGACCGGTTGAGAGGTGGCCATGATTACAGAAGTCGATTGCTCTAAAATGCTAAGCTATTGAGCGACCTGAGAGATAGGTAACAGATTGTACCGGACACATGGGTAACACTCCTTCCCTGAAAGGGGGGAGGGAAGATGCCCTGGAGGGAGTGTTCGGTGATGGACGAGAGAATGCGGTTTGTCGCTCGTCGGCTCGG
>DATGHU010000017.1 GCA_035307765.1 bacterium
TTGCAAGACGTGTACCGGCAAAACTTCGCCATCGCCACCGTGGTATCGACGGTTGGCGCGGCCGCCGCGGTCGCCGGGTTGCTGCCACTCTTCGTCGCCGACGAGGTCAACCAGTTACTCACCCTCGCCCTGCTGGTCAACTCCAGACGTCTCAGCGTGTTTCCTATCGGTGGGTCGCGAACGGAAGACGTTGAGCGGGGCCAAGCGCCGCCGTGGCACGCGCTCCCGTCGGTTGAGGTCGCGCGGTTTCTGGCGACCGATAGCGACAGCGGCCTCGGTACCGCGGAGGCCGGTCGCCGGCTGCGGCGGTACGGGGTGAACGCGCTGGCCGAGGTAGCCCCGCCGACCTTTGGCACCCTCTACGTCAAACAACTCGCCACCGGAATGACGCTGGTCCTCGGCGCGGCCGCGGCTGTCTCTCTCGCGATCTCGGAGCCGCTCAGCGCGGTTTTGATCGGTGGCGTCGTGCTGGTGAATGCGGGCCTCGGCGCCTTCCAGGAGTTGCGGGCCGAGCAGGCGGTGGCGGCGCTTCGGAGCTACGCGGCGCCTACCGCGCACTGTCGTCGCGACGGGGACCTTCAGGAGATTCCGGCGACGCAGTTGGTCCCGGGGGACGTGGTCATGCTGCGTGCCGGGGATACCGTCCCGGCCGATGCCCGGCTCATCGAGAGCTACGAGCTCGAGATCGAGGAGGCGGTGCTCACCGGGGAGTCGCAGGCCGTCCAGAAAGGCGTCCTCCCGGTCCGGGTGAACGCGGAACTCGGCGACCGGGCTTCGATGGTCTATATGGGGAGCGGGGTCGTCGTTGGGCGGGCGAGGGCGATCGTCGTGGCGACGGGGAAGGACACCGCGATCGGCCGGATCGCCGGGCTCTTGACCCAGGAGGACGCGGCGGTACCCTTGCAGATGCGGTTAAGCAAAGTGAGCAACGTCATGGCCGGCGGTTCGATGTTAGCCGGGATCGCTTTTGTCGGCGCCGGGTTGCTGCGGCGCTTGCCGTTCAGCACGCTCGCGCTCGGTGGCATCACCCTCGTCACGGCCGCCATCCCCGAAGGGCTGCCGGCCACCGTCACGATCGCGCTCAGTGCGGCGGTGCAGCGGATGAGCCGCCGGTCGTTGATCGTGCGCCGGCTGAGCGCCGTTGAAACGCTGGGGCGGGTCACGGTGGTCTGTTGCGACAAGACCGGTACGCTCACCCAAAACAAGATGACGGTGCGCGCGCTTGCCGCGGGCCCGCTGGAATGGGCCGGCGAGGAACCACGCTGGAGTGCGCTCGATCCAGACGCGCGGCAGGTGCTGACGATCGGCGCGCTGTGCAACGATGCGGTGCTCGTCGATGCGGCCGGGCGCACGACGATGGGCAGTTCTACGGAGGGCGCGCTGCTCTTGGCGGCCGCCGACGCAGGGCTCGATCCTGCTGGGCTGTGGTATGCGCACCCCCGCCAGACCGAGCTGCCGTTTTCCAATGAGCGCGGGTTCATGGCCGTGGTGATCCGCGATCCCCAGGTGGGTCCCGTCCTCATGCTCAAGGGCGCTCCCGAGATTGTGGTCGAGTTTTGCGACCGCCGACTTCTCGATGGGACCGTCTCGTCGTTCGATGCGGCCGGGAAGAAACAGGCGCTGACCGTCTCCGATCGCATGGCCTATGAGGCGATGCGGGTTCTGGGCATGGCCTATCGTCCCCTCGACAGCGTGCCCACTCCGGAATCGCTGGAGCACCCACGTGGGTGTATCTTTGCCGGCCTTGTCGGGATGGGAGACCCCCTGCGGCCAGAAGTGCGGGACGCGGTGGAACGCTGCCGCAGTTACGGTGTGCGTGTGGTAATGGCGACGGGCGATCATCGCTCGACGGCGATTGCGATTGCTCGGCAACTCGGCCTCGTCTTCGCCCGCGAGGGCATGCTCGATGGCACTCAACTGGAGGCGATTACGGACCAAGAGCTCGCGGCGTTGCTTCCACAGACACAGGTCTTCGCGCGAGTCACGCCGGAGCAGAAGGTCCGGATTGTACGCACGATGCAGGCTGCCGGTGAAGTGGTGGCGATGACCGGCGACGGGGTCAACGATGCCCCCGCGGTCAAGCGGGCCGATGTGGGGATCGCCATGGGTCACACCGGGAGCGAAGTGACTCGCCAGGCCTCCTCGATCGTGATAGGCGACGACTCCTTCGAGTCGATTGTGTACGCGATTGAGGAGGGCCGCGGCGTGCAGCGCAATCTACGCCGCTCGATTGGGTTTCTCCTCGGCGGAAACCTGGGCGAGGCCCTGTTCATGCTGAGCGGCACGCTCCTTTCTGGCGAGGTACCGCTCCTACCCCTTCACGTCCTGCTTGTGAACTTGTTCACCGATGCCCTTCCGGTAATGGCGCTGGCCGCCCTGCCGTCGTCGCCCGACCAGGTAGGGCCCCGAGAGGGGCAGAATCTCTTTGATCCGTCCTTCTACCGGGATGTCCTTCGCCGTGGACTCGTCACCGGCACCGCCGCCACGGCGATCCGTGGCCTGGGCGGAGGGGCGGGGTCGGCCAGACGCCGTTCGATGGGTCTGGCGGGTTTGGTGGCAAGTCAATTAGTCCAAGCCCACAACTGGAGCAGCGGCGGTCGGGGTGACCGTTTCTTCTACGCATCGCAGGGGGTCTCGTGGGCGGCGCTGGTCGGCGTGATGGCCCTTCCGCCCTTGCGACGTGTTTTTGGGACGACATCCCTGAGCCCGTGGGCGTGGGCGCAGATCTTGGGCATCGCCATGGTTGCCGATCGCGCACTGTGGGGTTCGGTCCAGCTGCCGGCTGTGTCACCCCGGCAGACGCCGACACTATGAAGGAGGGAGACTCATGGCGGGGGAGTTCGGAAGAGGTGTGTCGACGATTCTCTTCGGCGAGGCCCTTGCGCTCGCCGCGGTGCTTGCCTTTTCACCGAAGGCCCGGGAGATCGCGCGTCCATACTTCGTTCGCGGGATTCGTAAGGCGCTCGAGCTCGGGGAGGAGATGAAGGGGATGGTCGAGGAGGCGAAGGTGGAGGCAACCCGGCTGGTCCGGGACCTCGAGATCGAACGGGTCGGCACAAGCCAGCACTGAGGTGGCTCGATCCTCCCAGACGGTCCACATTGACGCCCCACCGGCGAGCGTCTTTGGGTTCGTCGCCGATCGCTTTCGTGCCGGCCGTTTGGACCCCCGCCTCCAGGTGCTTCGGGTCGAATCAGAAGACGGCAGGCCTCGGACCGTCCACCTTCTCGTCACGGTACCCGGGATGAGGCGGATGGAACTCGTCGCGGACGTTGCCGCTTTTGAACCTAACCGGTTGATCGTGCTGCGATCGTTGCCACCGAGCCACGGACTCCAATTCAATCTGCGGTATGCGTGCGTCCCGGCGGAGACCGGATCCAACCTGACCTGTGACATCGAGATCAGGATGGGAGGGCTGGCCGCAGGTTTCCTCGGCCCCCTCCTGAAGCGGAATATTGCGCAGCATGTTGGCCGGATGCTCGACGTCGCCAAGCGGGAATTAGAACGGGGGAGGACCGCCGGGTTCTAACCATGCCCCGTCGGGTGGGGTTTCTGGCGGTGCTCCACACTGGCGCAACGTCGGAGGCACGACGTCGTTGTGCGTGGCGGCCAGGTCACACCGTCACCTTCGCGGAGCACAGTGGCGAGACGACCCTCTCGGTGA
Source organism: bacterium (assembly GCA_035307765.1). Classification (NCBI taxonomy): domain Bacteria; species bacterium. Next base: position 3,663 of record DATGHU010000017.1, read on the forward strand.
ATGCGCGTGTCGTCACATCGACCGCTAAGGCCGGCGCCGTATCTCGAGGGGATTGAGGCGGGCTGGGCACAACGCCTGGACCGCCTCAGGATGTACCTCAGGGAGGAGTGACCGCTTCGCCGGGGGCCGGCATGGTGGATGGCGGTGAGCCGCCGCAAGGGGGGACGAATCATGATCTTTGCACTGTGGATCGTTCAAGGGCTGCTCGCGCTCATCTTTCTGTTCACCGGTGGAATGAAGCTGATGTTGCCGCTCGAGGCACTGACGAAGCAAGTGCCGCTGCCGGGGCTGCTCTTGCGGTTCGTGGGGGTGGCGGAGGTGCTCGGAGCGATCGGCTTGATCCTCCCCGGGCTCTTGGGCATTCGGGAGGGCCTGACACCGCTGGCCGCGGCCGGGCTGGTGATCGTTATGATCGGGGCGACCGCGTTCACGCTGGTCGAAATGGGCGCCGCGCTGGCACTGATCCCGCTCGTGGTCGGGCTCCTCTCGGCGTTTGTCGCCGTCGGCCGCTGGCGACTGTTGCCGAATCGTGGTTCGGCCCGTCCGTCACGCCTTCAACCGGCCGGCCACTCACGTCAAGGGTGAGGGTGGTTCCCTTTTTGTTCTAGATGAAAGGGCCCGGCCGGCCGGTCCCTTTGGGGACACCGCAATCCGTGTGGCCTTCTCTCCTCATGAAGCTCCTAAACCCCCGCCATTACACCGGATCCGGGGGTGTCGTACATCCGTAGAACCCCTACCGGATTGATGCGAATCGGTCGGTGGCGCGTACGAGTTCCCGGGTGATGCCGGGGTCGTCGGCGGCGTGCGCCGCACCGTCAACGACCACTAATTCAGCCCGGGGCCAGACGCGTTTAAGGTCCCAGGCCCACGCGATCGGGGCTTGTAGATCGAGGCGTCCGTGGACCATGATCCCGGGGATACTGGCCAGTGAGTCCGCGCCGCGGAGCAGACTGCCGTCCTCGATCCACGCATTGTGTCGCACGTAGTGGGTGACCAGACGCGCAAACGCCATCGCGAAGGCGGGATCGGTGAATCGTGGCGACAGCCGCGGGGCGGGGGGCCAATCGGGGGTGGCGGACTCCCACGTGCACCATTCGACGGCGGCCCGCTCACGAACCGTGGGATCGGGATCGTGCAGTAGTCGATGGTATGCCTCGACGATATCGCCTTCGCGTTCGCCGGCTGGCACCGCGGCGCGGAGGCGTTCCCACTGCGCGGGAAGCAGGACTGCGGCGCCGCTCCGGAACCACCAGTCGAATTCCTTGCGCCGTCCGGTCGTCACGCCGAACAGGATCATCTCCGTGATCCGATCCGGGTGCCTTTCAGCGTAGGCAAGGGCGAGGGTGCTGCCCCAAGAGCCGCCTATCACCGACCAACGGTCAATCTCGAGATGCCGCCGCAGCCGTTCGATGTCCGCCATCAGGTGTGATGTGGTGTTGCTCGCGAGGCCCGTACCAGCGACGCTTGCGTGCGGCGTGCTCCGCCCGCAGCCCCGCTGGTCGAAGAGCACGATGCGGTACGCGTTTGGATCGAACAGCCTGCGGTGCCAGTTCGTGCACCCCGAGCCGGGGCCGCCGTGCAGGACCACGATCGGCTTGCCAGTGGGACGGCCGCATGTCTCCCAATACACGAGATGGCCGTCACCCACCTCGAGCATTCCGTGGTCGTACGGGTCGATCCCTGGATACAATGCGGTCATGGCGAGTGTGGCCTCCGACGGCAGAGGGACTTCCACGGGGCGGGGCCGGGAATCCCCCTGCCGAGCCTGGATGGATCGTATCGCCGCGAAGTTGCTTAGCGCCATGGTCTCGATGTACTCGTTTCCGTCCCGCTGCGGCACAAGACCTTCGACGCCGTTCCGCATCAGATTGGCACCTTGGTGCGGGCGATCGGTATCATCGCGATCCCGAGCCGCGAGTTCTGCGATTTGCGCGTACAGCTTCGCGCGTTCAGACTGACTGGTCACGACCCGTGCCTGCGTCACGAGAGCTATCAAGCCCGCCGCTAGAGGCGGACTCTATTTCTCCTTTCGAGCCTTCGGGGTTGCCCTGGCTGAATCCCGAGTGCAGACCACCGAAGCCGTCGTGCACTCTGGCGGCCGTGCCGATCGGTTCCGGTTCGGGCTCGGCGGCAGGGGAGAGGGGGGAGCGAGGCCACGATCGAAGTGTCTCAATCATTTCATCGAAGGAAGCTGCACGATCGATGGTGACCCCGCACGGTGCCGCTCCTGGAGGCGAGGCCCTGAGGAGGCGAGATGATGAAGATCGGCGAGCGTGAACTCGAGCTTTTAACGGCGGATCTTCGGGCAGGGCGGCTCACCCGGCGTGAGGCGCTCGTGCGGTTGACCGGCCTCGGCCTTTCGGCGGGCGGCATCGCATCCGTCCTGGCGGCCGCCGTTCCCCGCCCATCGTGGGCGGCGGCACCGGGGGCCCGCGGCGCCAGCGGCGTTCTGAAGATGCTCTACTGGCAGGCGCCGACGATTCTCAACCCACACCTCACGGGGTCAAATCAGGACCTGCAGGCGGCCCGCCTCTGCCTGGAGCCTCTCCTCACGGTGGACGTGGCGGGTGCGTTCACCCCTGTGCTGGCGGCGGCGGTTCCGACCCGGGCGAACGGAGGACTGTCCGCGGACGGCAGATCGGTGACCTACAAGCTGAAGCGAGGGATCCGCTGGGCGGATGGACAGCCGTTTAGTGCGCAGGATGTGATCTTCACCTGGAGGTTCATCACCAACAAGCAGACCGGCGCCACTTGGTACGCCAGCTATGACGGCATCGAGACCGTTGAGGCCCCGGATCCCTCCACGGTGAAGATCACGTTCAAAGCGCCCACCCCCGCATGGTTCCTGCCCTTTGTGGGCGACAAGGGCCTGGTCCTGCCGCAGCACGTCATGGAAAGTTACCTGGGGGAAAGCGCACGCCGTGCGCCCTTCAACATGAAATGCTTTGGCACCGGCCCCTACAAGGTTGACGATTTTGCGCCCGGCGATCACGTGTTGTATTCCATCAACGAGCTCTACCGGGAGCCCACGAAGCCGGCGTTCGGTCAGGTGCAGTTGAAAGGCGGAGGCGACGCGACGTCAGCGGCGCGGGCGGTGCTGGAAACGGGCGAGTACGATTTCGCGTTCAATCTGCAGGTCGAATGGCCGGTGCTGGAACAGATGGCGAGCGCCGGTAAGGGAGTGGTGCAAACCGTTCAGGGGGGCGGCATCGAGGCCGTCTACTGCAACATGACCGACCCGAACAAAGAGATCGATGGCCAGCGTTCCTCCATCATGGCGCCCCATCCCTTTCTGACCGACGTGAGGGTTCGGCAGGCGTTGGGGCTCGCGATCGACCGCGAGACGGTGGCCAAGCAGTTGTACGGTGAGGAGGGGGGGGCGACGGCGAATGCCCTCACGACGCCGACCCGGTATGCCTCGAAAAATACCCGCTTGATCTTCGACATCGCCAAAGCCAATCAGTTGCTCGACGAAGCGGGCTGGCAACGCGGACCGGACGGCGTGAGAGTCAAGGGGGGCATGCGGCTCCACCTGACGTACGTGACGAGCGTCAATACCCTGCGGCAGAAAGAACAGGAGATCGTCAAGGCCGGCTGGGAGAAGATCGGCGTCGCGGTGGACCTGAAGGCCATCGAGTCCAGCGTGTTCTTCAGCACGACGCTGAACAACGACACCTTTCTGCATTTCTACAGCGACGTCGAGATGTACACGCAGAACTTTTCGCTATTTCCCAGCCTCTATATGGCGCAGTTCTTCAGCGGGGACCCGGCAAAGACGATCCCGCAGAAGGACAACAATTGGTCGGGGCAGGACGTGACCCGGTGGCAGAACGAGGAATACAACACCCTCTACCAACAGGCACAGGTCGAACTGGACCCCAAGAAGAACGACGCCCTCTGGATCAAAATGAATGACCTTGTCGTCGGCCAGGCGGTGGAGCTTCCGATCATCGACCGGAGGACCGTGGCCGCCCACGCCCGCACCCTCGATACGGGTCGTAATTTGAGTCCCTTCGACAACGCGACGCCGAACGTCGCCGACTGGAGGCGCACGTCCTAGGCCGTACGCCAGGTGCGATCGGTCGACGCCTCACACGGAAATCAGCTCCTTCAGCGCGTCAACGGTCTCCGCGACGGGCGGCTCGCTCTTGTCGATCGGCTCGAAGGTCGCGGGCCAGCGCAGACCCGCCCCGGTGGCGATGAGGACGATGGTCGGACCTCCGGCATTCGTCCCCTCCGGGTGGAGGACCCTCAGTCCGGCGAGCGGAGCGGCCGAAGACAGTTCCACGCAGAGGCCGACGCGCCGCAGGTGCTCTTGGGCCGTCCGCAAGGCGGTATCGGTGAGGGCCAGGGCACGTCCGTTCGACCGCCGAACGGCCAGCAGAGCGTGCTCCCCCGACTGTCGGTCGACAATGGATCGGGCGTCTGAAGGACCGGTGGAGACCGGCTCGACGTGGGGGAGGTTCAGACGCCACGCCGGCTCGAGCGGTGCGCCCGCCGCGGACTGACACGCGATGATTCTCGGCACGGCGGGGGCGAGCCCGAGGCGGGCGAGTTCGTGAAACCCCTTGTACAACCCCCAGGCGCCATCGCCGCCGGCCACGGGAATAAACACTTCGTCGGGGACCGTCCCCCCCAACTGATGAAAGATCTCATACGCCATGGTCTTGTACCCCTCCAGCCCGAAGGGGTTACCGGTCGGCCGCCCACCCGCGCCGGGCGAGTTTCGCTGGGCGACGTACCAGCGGTGTTGTCGCACCAGGTCGGCCATGAGGGGAGTGACCGCCCCATCGGGCACGGTCACCGCGCCCGCTCCGAAGTAGCGAATCTCTCTGACCGCGGTCGCGGGGGCACCCGGGGAGAGGAGAACCAGGCACCGCAGGCCGGCACGAGCGGCGTACGCGGCGAGCGACACGCCATGGTTCCCAGTCGAAGTGCACAAGATTTTCTCGAATCCGAATTGAACGGCCGAGGCGACGGTGACCGCGTTCGTCCTGTCTTTGAAGGAGTGCGTAGGATTCACGGCCTCGTGCTTGACCCAGACAGAGGAGGCTCCCATTTTATCGGCGATTGTTGGCAGGCCCACCAAGGGAGTGGCGCCCTCTCCCAGCGTGACAACCGCGCGTTCATCGACGATCGGCAGGAGGGTGTGGTAGTCCCAGAGCCGGTGGACCCCGCCGGTGGTAAGCTGGGGGATCACGCGTTCTCCGTACTCATACGTGACATCGAGCGATGCCGGAGATCCCACCCTTCGGCACTCCGGGCATCCTTCAAGCATCGGGCCCAGGGGATAGCCCCGTCCGCACGTGAGGCACGTCAGCCCCTGTGCCGACGAAAAGCCATTCATTCGCTGCATCCCTCCTCGTCCCTCCGATCGTCGCGATTTGGATAGATGGCCTCGGGGCTTCCGCCGGATGGATGGCGCGCCGACGACTTCGGCCCGACGTTATCTGCGACGAGGGAAGAGGGCAATGACGAGTTCTCCGGGGTTAACCGAGACGAATTGACGGACCGCGGCCACGAGGCCGGCATAGGGCGCGCGCATCTCCACGAGCGGTTCGCCGTGAAGGTCCGTAATGGCGGCGAGTCCTGCGCCGGCTTCGACGCGCTCCCCCGGCGATACTCGAAGTCGGAGCATCCCCCCCGTTGGAGCATACAGCATCCCCCGATCGTAGAACTCCGGCACGGGGTTCGGAGGTGGCGTTCCCTCGAGAATGCCCAGATGCTGAAGCAGCCGCACGAAGTGTTGTTCGTATGTTCGGCGATTCTCCGCGCATGTGCGGCCCCCGCCGCCGATCTCCGCCTCGATCACCGGCACGCCCAATTCCACTGCGGTGGTTCCGAGGACCCCCGGGATCCAGCCGCCTTCGCGGAGCCGCGTGAACCCGGCGGCCACGGCGGCGTCCCGGCTCCGTTGGGCGATCGTCCCGGTCCCCTCCGGAAGCTCTGCGTACGGGCTCACCATCCCGGTAGCGAACCAGCTGTGGAGCGTAAAGACAAAGTCTGCCCCCGCAACGATGTCGTGGATGAGGTGGTAGGCCAGGCGTTCGGACGGCGTCCCTTCGGCATTGCCGGGAAAGATGCGATTGAGATCCAAGCCGTCCACGGGGCTGCGGCGCTGGTGCGCCGCAAAGGCGGGAGAGTTGGCAACGGGAATGAGGATGACTGTGCCCCGCAGAATCGTTGGGTCGCATCCGCGCCAGAAGTCCAATAGCGCCAGCATCCCTTCCGGTTCGTCACCATGGATCCCCGCGATCGCAACACACCGGGGGCGTCGCCGCGACCCGATCGCCACCTGGACCGGAACCGTGAGCGAGGACCCATCGGCGAAGTGTGTGATGGCGAAATCGAAGGCGTGGCGGGACCCGGTGGCCAATTTGTCGACATCGACCCATTCCGAGACACGGATCGCCATGGATGGTTTACCCCCCGTTCGCCGGAGCCCCCGGTTGACCTTGCTTCTCTTCGTCTGCGTTCCGTGTAGGGTGGACCTCGATCCGCCCCACCGGTGGCCGGAACTCGTCTAAGGGCACACGGCGTTTCCTTCGGTACCGTGCGGAACCGTCCCCTTCACGCGCGCGCTCCCGCTCCGGGATGCCCATTGAGGACCAGAAGGCCTCCGAACAGGCGGCGCCGCCCGCGGCCGGTCACGGCGGTCCTGATGTGCGCTTCCCGCCGATTGCCTCACGGGACTGCGGTCTCAGGCCGGGGCTCTTGACGAAGCATCCTCTCCTCGCGAACAAGGGCGGGACGGTTGGATGCTGTACGGTCCGGCGAAGGAGATCTCCATGACGGAGAGAAACACGTGCGTGCCAAGGTGATCGTCGGCCCTATCCTGACCGGGGGGTAGCTCGATGCACCTGTTACCCTCCGCCTTAGCACACCGCACGAGGGCCTCACTCAAAAGGGGGTGGAGCACGATGGCGTGGCGCCTCAAAGGGACGTACTTTGAAAGTTGCAACTGCAACATGGTCTGCCCATGTAGCACCTCCGGCCTGACGATGCCCGCGGACAACGAGCGCTGCCGGGTCGTGCTGGTGTTCCACGTCGCCTCGGGCGATGTCGAGGGGGTGGACGTGAGCAACCTCACCGTGGCCGTATTGGCCGACACCCCACGGCAGATGCTCGATGGGCAGTGGCGCGTGGGTGTGTTCATGGATTCGACCGCCTCCTCCAAACAGGCGGAGAAGCTCGGTGCCGTGTTCTCGGGGAAACTCGGTGGCCCGATGGCCGGCCTGGCGCCGTTGATCGGGGAGATGTTGGGAGTGGAGGTTGTGCCCATCGAGTACCGGGACGACGGGCGCCGGCACCGGGTGAAGATCGGCAACGCCGCGGCGATTGAGATCGAGGACTTCGTGCCGCCGGGGAGTCCCACCGGCGAGGTGTCCAAAATCACGGGAGCGTTCCATCCGGCGAACTCGACCCTCACCATTGCCAAGACGACAACGGCGCGAGTGAAGGCGTTCGGGTTGGAGTTTTCCAACGATGGAAAGAACGGCCACTCTGCTCCGTTTTCGTGGGCCGCATGAGCATTCGGTATCCACATAGCGACCGGGTCGGTTCTCCTCGCTGAGGCTTGAGCCCGATGTCCACGGCCCCCCTCGGGATCTCCAGGCGGCCGCAGATCGTATTGTGGCTGGTCGCGTTACTGCTGGCCGCCATCGGGTGGGCCGTCACCGCGATCCAAGCCCGGGGGATGGGGAGCATGCCGGGCATGGGGGGAATGGTGGGGGGGCCGAGTCCAGTCCTGGTCTTTCTGCCCGTCTGGGTCGCCATGATGGTGGCGATGATGTTCCCGTCGGTGGTGCCGATGCTGTCACTCTTCTCCACGATGGGCCGCCATCAGCGGAGCGCCGGTGGGTCGGCGGCGCCGACGTGGGTCTTCCTCGTCGGCTATTTAGCGGTGTGGAGTATGTTCGGGGTTGCCGCGTATCTGCTCTCCCTGGTGGTGCCCGCCGTGGGCATGGCCGCTCCCGGTCTCAGGGCACACAGCCCGCTGGTAGGGGGATTTGTGCTGGTTCTGGCCGGGGCGTATCAATGGAGCCCCTGGAAGGGCGTCTGCCTGCAACACTGCCGCTCTCCATTGGCGTTCATGCTCCAGTCGTGGCGCGCTGGCTACGGCGGCGCGTTTTTCATGGGGGTCTCCCACGGCGCCTACTGCGTGGGGTGCTGTTGGGGACTGATGGTGGTGTTGTTCGCGGTGGGGTTGATGAATCTGGGGTGGATGATTCTGCTGGCGACCGTGATCTTCATCGAGAAGATCTTCCGGCACGGTCCACTCATTGGCCGGTTGGTGGGCCTCGGTCTTCTTCTCTTTGGCCTGGCCACCGCGGTCGCACCCTGGTTTGGAACGCCGACCCCCGTGGCACCAATGTGAGGACCATGCTGAGCGGGACGGTCGAGCATTTCCGCGAACGCGATCAGCGCTGGATGAATGATGCCGAATACGTTGCCGACACACGCGTGAGTTTTGAACAAAGATCGGATGGATACCAAGCGCATCGAGTGGGTGGCAGATCTTCTCAACGCCCGCTCCCCATGTCGCTCGATCGGTTCGGGCGCAGGGTTCGGCATGGGGCGGCGGGCATTGATCGGCCGGGCGGGGCGATGCCCTGTCCTTGGCCGAGCGTCGATCGCGATGTTGCACCGGGAGATGGGAGGTCTGCGATGTGGAGGGTGGCCGTCGGGTGTGTGACTTTCCTGATCGGGATGCTGGTCTCTGCCACGTTGACGAACGCGCAAACCGCGTTGCCGCAGTTCTCCGCCGATGTGGCGAATCCAAGGGGGACACTCGATCGATTGTACGTGGGGTCCGACAAAGTGCGCATCGAATCTTCCCAAGGACAACAAACGTTCATTTTCATTGTGGACCTCAAGACGCAGATCGCGCAGGCACTGGATCCGAGCCAGAAGACGTTCCGGGAAGCGAACATGCCTGGGATCGCGACGCTTCTCCGGCTCTTGCAGCCCATAGATCCCGGCAATCCCTGCCCGCAACTGCTGCAAATTAGTCGAGTGGCCTCTCCGGCCACAAAACTGCTGGACTGCAAAAGCGTCGGCGGCGAAACCGTGAACGGCCGCAATACGGTGAAGTGGGTCGGGACGACACAGACGCCTCCGGGGCCCGCGAGGACCGGGTACTTCTGGATTGACCCGATGCTGCACTTTATCGTCAGGGCGCGAAATGCAGACGGGTCCGACCTCTTCGAGCTTCGGAACATCAAAGAAGGACAGCAACCGGCTAGCCTGTTCGAAATTCCCCCCGGGTACCAGAAGATCAGTGGCTGAGCGGTGTGCGGGGGAGGGCCGACGGGTCGATAAGCGAGAATTCCGGCGCCATCTGCACCATTGGAGTTCGTGAGCCCCTGTCCTCGATGCGCGGGCGGGGCGGTCGATGAGGAGGAGGGCGATGGCGGAGAGACGGTCCGCAACCTTAGAACAACGGGTGGCAGTGCTCGAGGGTGAGTTGCGGAGGGCGAATGAACGCATTCGCGCTTTCGAGTACTGGCGACGACGGGCGACGCGTCAGTGGACCCTCATCTTTAGCGGGGTGGTCTCCCTCCTGCTCGTGCTTGGTTGGGTCGCTCCGACCCCGGGCGCGGGCCCGGCGTCGGCCAAAGCACCCTTTCGGGTGGTGAACGGCGCTGGCACGACGATTCTGGAGGTCCTCGCCGGCAAGCAGGGGGGGTTGGTGGAAATTAATAGCAACACCGGGCGCGCTGGGGTGGAGATCGGCGTGGGGCAGAGCGGGGGCGGCGCCATCGCTCTGGTCGGGGCCACTGGTGGCACGGGCGGCGTTCCGGATCAAGAGTTCCTGGCGGGCATCATTGACGGCAGGCCTAAGCTGGAGCTTCTCAAGGGCGTGTCCAAGACCGTGGAACTCGCCGGGGCCAGCGATGCCGACCAAGACGCACATCTTGTGATGTTCAACAAGAACGCCAATCAGGTTGCCGATTTCGGGTCCGGCACCTCTCAGAACGGTTTCATGGCACTCAAGAACGAGAAAGGCGCCACGTCAGTCGAGGCGGGCACCGATGTCACCGGCCGTGGCTTTGTGACCGCCGCCACGGCCGGCCATGCTGACGCACTGACCTCGCTGGTCGGGCCGCGGAAGTAACTCCATGTCAGCTCTGCGGGCCGGGGCGGCGAGTATTCGGGGTGAGATCCCGGACGGGAGGTAGCGCCTTGGCGAAGTTTTGCGCCGAATGCGGTGCGCCGCTGCAGCCGCAGCAGAAATACTGCAGCGAATGCGGCAAAGCGGTCATTGGCAATGCGCCCCCCGCTCCCGCCGCGGCGTCCCATCCTCCGGGTGCGTCCGCCGGTCGGAGCGCTGTTTCGAAGCTCCCAAGCCGACTCCCGAGGAATCTTGCCCTTGCAGGCGGTGCGGTCGTTCTCCTCGCGCTTCTTGTTGCCGGCCTCACGCACCTGAATAGCCGCACCCTTAAGACGGCCGAAGTATCGCCTCTCAGCCCGCAAGCGCCGGCTCCGGGGGCGCCGACGCCACCTGTGGTCCAAACACCCGTGGCGACGCCACCCCAGAAACCGGTCGAACCTCCAACCGAAGTCCGACACGTCACCGCCAAGGATGGGCAGTGCAGCCTCTTTACGAAGGCGGAGCTGACCAGCGTGCTCGGGGTCACCTTCACCCACGCCACCGAGGACACCACCGGCTGCACCTACAAGGGTGACAACGCGCGGGAATGGGTGCGGGTTGAGGTCCTCTGGACCGGCGGCCGGAGAGCCCTCCAGCAGAGGGCGACGGCCTACGAAACCCTGACGAAATCCAACCCGAAAGGCTGGATCCCCCCGTTCCAGCCGGTTCCCGGATTGGGAGACGCGGCCTTCGTCAACCTGGTGAACGCCGTTCAAGTCGAGAAGGGAGACATCGCATTCACCCTCGACCTGCGGTATTTTCATGACCTGCCGGACCCGAACGCGCTGGTGCCGGATTCAACAACGCTCTTGGTCAATAGGGCACTGGATCGGCTGTGACCGCACCCGAGGGACGTCACACCCCCTGATCGTCCGATCGGCTGCTCTGCGATGCGCGACGGGCGGGACGTCCGGCGCCGCGTTCAGTTCAGTTTCGGCTTCACCGCCCCAACGAACTTGTCCACCGCCTCCAAGGTGGCTTTTCCGATGAGTTGTCCGTCGAAGTTGTCGAGGCTGACATTCCCCCATCCGACCCACACCGAGGTGCTGCCCGTCTGTTTCTTGACGTCGGCCTTGGGTTCAGCCACCATCTGTCCGGTCGACGCGTCCAGGACCTTCCCGTGGATGCTGACCGTTGCCGTGTCGGTATAGGTGCACCCGACGATGGGAAGGCACCCGCCCGTGCGCTGTTGGTCAAACGACGTGACTTCCCCCATGATCACAAAGTCTGCCGCGAGCGTTTTGGCCACCGTCTGGGCGTCCTCCGGGTCGATCATCCCGGCCGTCTCCACCTTGGCCTGCTGGAGGGCCTCCTGAACGCGCTCCCGCGGGAGCACTCTCAGCGACTGATCGTCACGCAGCTTGCTGATGACCCGGGTCGTCACCGCCTCCCGGGTGTTTTGCCACCCGCCCGCCCGATCTGCAAAATCCACGACCATGATGGACTTCCGAGGAGTCTGGGCATGACCGGGCGGCATCACGAGCGCCAGGGCGAGCATCAGTGCCCCCACCACGGAAACGACTCGCCTCATTTTCCTGCCTCCTTGAGGGGCTGCGCGGGTGACGGCCCAACGCCCGCACGCCCGGGACCGTGTAGCCATTCCCGAAGGAGCGCGCTGCCCCGTGGGATCTTGCCCATCACCACGGGCCCGTCCACGTGACCACGATGCTCAGGACTTGCGCCGTGAGGGCGTAGTGAGTCGTCGTGTTCTCACCCGCGGCATAGATGCCCGTCCCCGCGGGCACGCGGATCCCCATCCCCTGGGGGAGCTTGGGGAATAAGGCAAATTCCTGGGATTCGATCTCTGATCGCTGGACCCTCAGCAATTTCCCAAAGACCGGTTCGAGATCCCGGAGCCGCATTCCCGGGTGCACCCCCCCGGCGGTGGCATAGGTCGGAGCATACACCTCGATCCCATGGATCCCCGTACGCTCGTTGACCGGATCCCAGGCCTGCTTGGGGAGGGGGAAGAGCACCATCACGCGCTGGGTCCCGTGCCGCACGACGTAGATGACGGCACCGTCGCCGTTTGTCCCTTTCGCCACCTCCAGCCCGTGCAGGGCGATTTGCGCCTGTGCAATGGTCATCCCAACCCGCACCGGCCCCACCGAGGCAGGCGCAATGAGATGATCCGATGGTACAGGGTTCGTCGAGGCGGGGGCGCCCTGCGGTTCCTTCTGCGCCGCTGCATGCGGGGGACCGATGGCTCCCGGGTCAGTACATCCCAACCGCACCGGCCGCTGCAATATCGCCGCGCCGTCAAAATCCATCGCCAACCAGGCTTTCCCGAGGATCGCGCAGGCGTGGCAGCCGTCTCGCAGGGCGAACGTGAACACAAAGCGCTGCCCTCCCTGCGGCAGGGTCGTCATCTCCTTGAAGCTCGGGACATCCCCCAACCACCTCGCGTTCGGATGTCTCCGGAGGATGGTGTCATAGTAGGGATCTCCCGCGAGAACGAGCGAGGCCGCGGAACTCTGGACGTCAACCACGGGAGGCTTGCCGTTGATTAAGGCCGGGACCTCATTATCGTTTGCCCGAAACGGATAGGCGATGGTCGCCAGATCGACCCGTCCCAACGCCCGAAGCGCCTCGAGATATCCTTCCCCACCCAGCGACCGACTAAATTCGATGGCTTGTGCCGACGCCGCCGACTGCTCCATCAGACCCGGAAGACACCCCGCGCTCTTCCCCGCACACTCCCGCCCAATCTCCAGGAAGACCTCTCGCGGCGGGTTCCAGACGGCCTCCGGGCCCACCCGCTCCCTCATCCCTGGCGGTTGGGCCTTCGCGCTCTCGGTCGCGGAGAACGCCAACACGATCACCACGCACAACAGCGGCATTCTGCTACGGGCGTGTGCTGCGTTCATGAGCCGTCCCCGCTCCCTGTCTCGAGGTCCGAGGTTCCCCGGTCTGCCGCGGGAGGGACGCGTCGCCATCCCGGCGGCGAGGTCAGGTATGGGATTCGTGTGGCACTCGACGTGCCCCTGTTCGCTGAAGGTGACGGTGCGGGGTAGGAGCGCGCGTATCGCCGATGCTCGGGGACCGACCGCCGGCCGTCACCGTGTGCGTTCCGTCGGCAGCGAGGAGGCCCCCCCAATGGGGCGCAAGGGCTGCGGGGCATCACATCGAGATCGACGACACGTCCCCGCGGTCGCCACGTCCTCCACGGTCGCTCACCGGGACGCGAGCAGGAATCGCTTTCAAGCCATCCGAACACTACTCGCGCGCAGAATCCCGCTTCGAATGCCTGCTCGTCGGTGCGGAGATGGGCGAAGGGGAGAGGCAATGGCCGGCTTTTCGCCGCGGTGGGTCACCCGCGTCACGGAAGAGGACTTCCGGCCCCTGACGGCCAAGCCCGAGGCGGACCCGCGAGAGGAAGGCTTCACCTGCAATCTGATCTCTCGGGTGCGGAGCGGATCCGAGGATCTCCGTATCACCTACTGCCGGATGCTGCCCCACCAATACCATATCCGCCACCACCATCCGAATGCCGCCGAGTTCTATTTCGTGATCGCGGGGACGTGCGCCGTGTACCTCGGGGGGGAAGTGGTGTCCGCGTCCCCGGGGACGTGCATCTACATTCCGGCGAACACCGTGCACGCCGTCCGCAACGAGTCGGAGAGCGTCTGCGAGTTGCTCGCCGGCTTCAACCGCCCGGAGTACGCTGAGTGCGGGCTGGTCTACGATGAGTAGGGCGATGTCCCGCGAGCGGGGCACACGGTCGGCCGCGGGACGTGTCCGATCTACCCGATCGTTCGGAGAGCTCCGATAGGGGAGGGGAGAACGATGGTAGGGAAACGGTTGATTCCTGTTGGTGGCGTGGTGGCACTGCTGGTCCTGATGGTCCTGGGGAGCGGGTCCGTGCCGGTGGCGAGCGGCGCGCCGAACTGTCCGCCCAAGGTCGCGCATCCCCCGCTCGTCCAGACCGGCACGCTGATCGGCGCGATCAACCCCACGGTGCCGCCGATCCAGTACGTCGACAAGGACGGGAAGATCGTCGGCCTGGACGTCGACCTCGGAAACGAGGTCGCCAAGCGCCTCTGCCTGACCATGCAGTTCTGGAGCCTGCAGTTCGCGACGATGATCCCCGGCCTCAAGGACGGCCGGTTCGACATGATCGACTCCTTCATGTTCTACACCGAGGAGCGGGCGGCTCAGGTCATCATGATCCCGTACGGCGCGAGCACCTTGGCGATCCTGGTGCCGCGGTCCGACACCGACAAGATCACGGGACCGAAGGACTTTTCCGGGAAGAAGTTCGGCGTCGAACTCGGCACCGTGGATGCGAACGACGCGACGAAGGCCGACCAGGACCTGAAGGCCGAGGGCAAACCGGGGATCGAGGTCCACACCTTCGCCAATTACTCCGATGTGCTGCAGGCGCTGCGGGCCGGCCAGGTGGACGCCGCGTTCGTCGGCACGGAGGAGGCCTACTACTACCAGCGGCAGGGACAGACGTTCTTCCGCGTCGCCCTCACCGGGTACGATCCGCACGCGGAGGCCCTGGCCTTCAAGGACCGCGACCTCGCCGATCGGGTGGCGGGGGTGCTGAACCAAATGAAGCAGGACGGCTCCCTGGACAGGATCTTCGCGCCGTACCACCATTGCCTCTTGCCGGGCCCCTACCAGGTCACGACCGGCCCGCTGCCGCCCCCAGCCTGCCAAAGCACGGGCGGGTAGCCCGTGACCAGCGGGGAATGCGCGGCGTAGCCCATGTGGCACTGGCCGGCATTCTTCGGCAACCTGGTCAGTCCGTATCTGCTGGCCGGCGCGTGGACGACGCTCTGGCTGTCCACCGCCTCGATGGCGATCGGCCTGTGTTGCGGGATGATCGCCGCCCTGATGCGCCTCTCCAGCAAGCCGATCCTCAACCTGCCGGCCTTCTTCTATATCTGGCTGATGCGGGGGACCCCGGTCCTGGTCCAGCTGATCATCATCTTCACGGCGCTCCCCCAGATCGGGATCAGGCTGAACGTCGTCCAATCGGCGTTGCTCGGCCTCGGCCTGAACGAGGGGGCCTACCTGGCGGAGATCATCCGCAGCGGGATTCTCGCCGTGCCGAAAGGGCAGTTCGACGCCGCCCGATCGGTCGGCATGCCCTATCCGATGATGATGCGCCTGATCGTGTTCCCGCAGGCGCTTCGGGTGATCGTCCCGCCGCTCGGCAACACATTTAACAGCCTGCTGAAGACGTCCTCGCTGGCCTCCGTGATCTCGATGGACGAGCTGCTGCGGCGCAGCGAAGTGCTGATCCAGCTGCGGTTCGAGGTCCTGGAGATCCTGATGGTGGCGGCGCTCTACTACCTCGTGTTCACGACGGTGTGGGGCTTGATCCAATCCCGCATCGAGGCCTACTTCTCGCGCAGCGTGGCCCCCTATCACGGCTCGCGCCCGGGTCCGACGGGGCGGACGCCGGGTATGGTGGAGCAGATCGAGCAGTCGCTGCTCGCCCACGATGCCCAATAGCCGCGACGATGCCGCCGTCTCCTAAGGGCGCGGACGCTCGGGACGCCGTGCTCGAGGTCGCGGACGTCCACAAGTTCTTCGGGCGCCAGCACGTGCTGAAGGGCATCAGCATGCGGGTCAGCAAGGGCGAGGTGGTGGTGATCGTCGGCCCGAGCGGCGGCGGCAAGAGCACGTTCCTCCGGATCATCAACCACCTGGAACGGGCCGACCAGGGATGGGTCAAGGTCGGCGGGCATCTGATCGGCTATCGCGAAGCGGGCGGCCGCCTGGTCGAACTGTCGGAAACGAGGATCGCCAAGCACCGCAGCGAGATCGGGATGGTCTTTCAGCAGTTCAACCTCTTCGCCCACCTGACCGCGCTCGAAAACATCACCGTCGCGCCGGTGAACGTGCTCAGGGTCGCCCGCCGGACCGCGGTCGACGACGCCCGGCGGCTGCTCGCTCTGGTGGGCCTTTCCGACAAGGCGAGCGCCTATCCCGAGCAGCTGTCCGGCGGCCAGCAGCAGCGCGTGGCGATCGCCCGGGCGCTGGCCATCCACCCCAAGCTCATGCTGTTCGACGAGCCGACCTCCGCCCTCGATCCCGAGATGGTGACCGAAGTCCTCGACGTGATGCTCAAGCTGTCCCGGGACGGGATGACGATGGTCGTCGTCACGCACGAGATCGGGTTCGCCCGCGCCACCGCCGACCGGGTGGCCTTCATGGAGGGAGGACGGATCGTGGAGGAAAATATGCCGGATCGGTTCTTCGCCAATCCCGAGAACGAGCGCACGCGGCAGTTCCTGAGCAAGGTCCTGCGGTGATGGCGCCGGAGGCCCGCTACGAGACGATCGCGCTCTCGCACGACGGGGGCGTGTCTCGGCTCACGCTCAACCGGCCCCCGCTCAACCTGGTCACCTCGACCCTGCTGGAGGAGGTCATCGCGGCCCTCGACCTCCTCGAGCAGCGGGGGGAGACCCGGGCGGTGATCCTGACCGGCGCGGGGGACCGCGCGTTCTGCGCCGGCGCCGACCTGGGCGAGGAGTCGCGCGGGGGAGGGGACGGCGGGTACCGGTTCCGGAAGCGCGGCCAGGCGCTCGTCGATCGGCTCGAGACGTTTCCGAAGCCGACCGTGGCCGGGATTCGGGGTTGGTGCATCGGCGGCGGGACCGCGCTGGCCTGGCCGTGCGACATCCGGCTGGCCTCCACCACGACGAAGTTCCGGACCGCCGATGTCTACCTCGGCCTCGTCCCCTCCTGGGGGATGGGCTTCGTCCGGCTCGTGCACTACGTCGGGCGCAACCGAGCGATGGACATGCTCCTCCTCGGCGAGGATGTGGGCGCGGAGGAGGCGCTGCGGATGGGCCTGGTCAGCCGGGTGGTGCCGGACGATCGCTTCGACGCCGAACTCGCCCGCATCGCGCTTCGGCTGGCCGGCTCGGCGCCGATCGCCGTGCGGGCGGTGAAGGAGGCGATCCGCGCGCAGTACCGCGATGGGTACGACCGCGCCAAGGTCCTCGAGGAAAGCTGGGCCGACCTCGTGGCGGCGACCGACGACGCGCACGAAGGGGTGGCGGCGTTCAAGGAAAAGCGCCGCCCGGCCTTCAAGGGTCGCTAGGGGCCGCCGGGTGGACTTCCGCCTCACTCCCCGGCAGCGGGAACTGCAGGACCGCGCACGCGAGGCGGTGGAGCGGGTCGTCGCGCCCGTCGCCTCCGGGGTGCTCCCCGGGCAGAAGCTGACGCCCGACCAGCTCCGCGGGATCTACGCGGGCCTGCGCCCCCTGGGCTACCTCGGCAGCACGGTCCCCGAGTCCGCCGGCGGAGCGGGGATGACGAACGTCGACTACGGCCTGCTGCTCGAGGCCCTGGCGCACGGTCCGGTCCTGCTCGGCGAGGTGGTGCTGCCGCGTCTCGTCCACCGCCTCGGCAACGCCGACCAGCAGCGCCGCTGGCTCGGCCCACTGCTGGCGGGAGACTGGATCTCCACCTCCGCGATCACCGAGCCGCAGGCCGGGAGCGACGTGCGTGGCATCCGGACCGCCATCGTCCGCGCCGCCGACGGGCTGCGCCTCCGGGGGCGCAAGAAGTGGATCAAGCTCGGCGGCGTCTCCGACCTCATGGCGGTGCTGATCGTGACGGACCCGGAGCGCGGCGCCGCCGCCGGCACGAGCCGGATCGTCGTGGAGCGCGCGCGTTCGCCCTGGCAGGCGGTCGAGGTCGAGGGGGTGGGGATGCGTAACCTCAGCTGGGCGGAGATCATCTTCGACGACGTCCCCGTCGACGCCGGGAACCTGCTGGGGAGCCCGGGGGAGGGCACCGAGGCGTTCTACCGCGGGATCGAGGCCTCCCGCGCCTTCGTCGCGATCGAGGCGGTGGGCATCGCCGACCACGCCCTCTCCATCGCCAAGGCCTACGTCCGCGAGCGCAGCGCCTTCGGCCGGCCCCTCGCCAAGTTCCAGGACATCCAAGGGAGGCTGGCCGATGCCGCCGCCGAACTGGACGCGGCGCGCCTCCTCTCCCTGCGCGCGCTGGCCCTCCTCGACGCCGGGGAGCGCTGCCCGCTCGAAGCCTCCATGGCCAAGGCGTACGCCACCGAGGCGGCGGTGCGGGTGTGCGGTGACGCCATGGACTGCATGGGAGCCCACGGGCTCTCCCAGGAGGCCGGGGTCGAGGAGTGCTGGCGGACCGCGCGGATGCTGACGGTGATCGACGGCACCTCGGCCATTCAGCGCCTCATCGTCGGACGCGAGCTCCTGGGGGAGGCCGCCTTTGTCTAGCCGCACCACCCCGACCGTTCGCGAGATCCTCCACCCGCGCTCGGTGGCGGTGTTCGGGGCGTCCGAGAGCACCGACAAGTTCGGCGGCCGGATCACCCACTACCTGATCAGGCACGGGTTCGAGGGGCGGTTGGTGCCGATCAATCCCAGCCACCGCGAGGTGTTCGGGCGCCCCTGCGTGCCGCGCATCGGCGCCGCCCCCGGCCCGATCGACGTGGCCATCCTCGCCGTTCCCCCCGAGGTGCTCGTGCCGATGGTGGAGGAGTGCGGGCAGGCCGGCGTCGGGTGCTGCGTCATCCTGACGATCGGGTTCGCGGAGACGGACACCCCCGAGGGCGTCGCCGCCCAAGCCCGCCTGGTCGAGCTCAGCCGGCGGTACGGGATCCGGCTGGTCGGCCCCAACTGCCTCGGCCTGATCAACCCGCACCACCATCTGGCCCTGACCTCCTCGGTGGCGATGGAGGTGCCCGCACTGATCCCGGGCGCGATCGGGCTGATCAGCCAGAGCGGGGCGCTGATGGTATCCATCCACAACCGGGCCCACGCCTCGGGGATCGGCTTCAGCGCCTGCGCCTCGCTCGGGAATCAGGCGGACCTCGAGATCTGCGACTTCCTGGAATACATGGTCGAGGATCCGCTGACGCGGGCGATCTGCCTGTACGTGGAGGGGTTCAAGGATCCGATGCGGTTCCTCCGCGCCGCCGAATCCGCACAGCGGGCGAGGAAACCGGTGATCATGGTCAAGGTCGGGCGGACCGGCCCGGGCGTGCGCGCCGCCAAGTCGCACACGGCCAGCCTGGCCGGTGACTTCGCCGTCATCGAGGCCGCCTGCCGGGAGCGGGGGGTGATCCTCACCGACGACCCCAACGACGGGATGGTGCAGGCCGCCGACGTACTGGCCCGCTGGGGCGCGCCGCGCGGGGACGGGATCGGCGTCCTCTCGCCGTCCGGCGGCGGGGTGTCGGTCACCGCCGACCGGTTGACCGAGCGCGGCCTCCGGCTGGCCGCGCTCCACCCCTCGACCCGGGACCGCCTGCGCGGCCTGCTGCTTCCGCCGCAGGTGAACAACCCGCTCGATCTGGGCGGGCGCCTCTCCGCCGACATCATCGAGAACGCCGGCCAAGCCATGGCCGCGCTGGCGGCCGACCCGGACGTGTCGGCCCTCATGATCATGCTCAGCACCACGCCGTTCTTCGCCGAGGTGACGCGCGAGCTGGCCAAGGCCGCGCTCGCCTCGGGGAAGCCCGTGGTGACGATCGTGATGCCGGGGTCCGCCGCCGACCGCCCCAGGGAGGTCCTGCGCCAGAGCGGATGCCCGTTCTACGACCGGCTGGACGACGGCGTGCGGATCTGGGAGATCTGGACCGCGTACTGGCGGGCGCTCCAGCGCCCGGCCATCGTGCCTCCGGGAGACCCGCCGCGCCCCGCCGGCGCGGCGGAGGCGCTGCGCCGGGCTCCCGCGGGCGCCCTCACCGAGCCCGAGGCGAAGACGCTGATCGCGGCGTACGGCATTCCCGTCACCCCGGGCCGGATGGCGGCGACGGGCGACGAGGCGGTCGCCGTGGCCGGGGCGATCGGGTATCCGGTCGCCCTGAAGGCGGTGTCGCGTCGGGTGGTGCACAAGACCGAGGCGGGGGCGGTGCGCCTCAACCTGGCCGACGCCGCTTCGGTGCGCGAGGCGTTCGCCGCGGTCGCCGACGCGGTCCGCCGCTACGACCCGGCCGCGGTCGTGGAGGGCTGCCTGGTCCAGGCGATGGCGCGGGCGGAGGCGGAGGTGATCGTCGGCGTCCGCCGCGACCCCCAGTTCGGCCCCGTCGTCCTGGTCGGCGCCGGCGGCATCCTGGCCGAGCTGATGCGGGACGTCCAGATCGCGCTGGCCCCGGTCTCGGTCGAGCGTGCGCGAGAGATGCTCCGAGCGCTTCGGGTCTGGCCCGTGCTGGAGGGCCTTCGAGGACGACCGGCGCTCGATGCCGACGCGGTCGCCGAGATCGTGAGCCGGATGAGCTGGCTGGGGGCCGATCTCGACGGCCGCCTCGTCGACCTGGAAGCGAACCCGGTGCTGGTCCGCCGGGCGGGGGAGGGGGCGGTGGTGGTCGACGCCCGCGGCGCCACGCAGGGAGGGCCGTCCGATGCCTGAGGATCCGGCCGGAGGGGCGCGCACCTCCTACGGCGGGCCGACGATCGATGCCTGCGCCCACCACCACTGGACGAATCAGCTGGAGCTGATGGAGTACATGCCGGAGGGGTGGCGCGAGTTCCTGGGACGCCCGGGCGCGTTTCCCGGCGGCGGGGTGATGGCCGCCGTCCCGGTGCACAAGTACCAGCACCCGGAGGGCGACAAGCTGACCGAGGCCTGGCCGGAGGCGGGTGGTCCGCCCGGCTCCGACCTGGACACCCTTCGGCATCAGCTGCTCGACCGGAACCGTCTGGAGCGGGTCGTGCTCGCGCACGACGCGGCGATCGTGGCGCCGACGATGCCCAACCACTATCTGGCGCTGGAGGTCGCCAAGGCGGCCAACACGTGGTCGGCCGAGCGGTGGATCGGCCGCGACGAGCGGATCGCCTGCCTGGCCATGGTCCCGAACCAGCTCCCCGACGAAGCGGCCAAGGAGATCCGCCGGATCGCCGCCACCCCCGGCTTCGTCGGCGTCGTGATGGGGGGCAACGGGCTGGGGAAGCCGTTCGGCCATCCCGTCTACCACCCGATCTACGAGGCGGCGGCGGAGTGCGATCTGCCCGTCGTGCTGCACGCCGGCGGGGACGCGACCCCGGATGTGATCACCCACACCGCCGGCGGCGGGCTGCCGGCGACCTACGCCGAGTACGAGGTGCTGAAGGCGCAGCCGGTCATGACGCACCTCGTGAACATGATCGTGCAGGGGGTCTTCGAGAAATACCGCGGGTTCCGCCTGATGGTGGCCGGCGTCGGCATCGCCTGGCTGCCGTCGCTGTTCTGGCGCTTCGACACGAACTACAAGACCTTTCGCCGCGAGGTCCCCTGGCTGAACCGGTCGCCGAGCGAGGTGCTCTGGAGCAGCATCCGGATCGGGACGTGGCCGCTGGAGCAGGCGCCGGGACGCGAGGCGCTGGTGCGGCACATGCGCGCCTTCGGGCCCGTCGAGGATCTCCTCTGCTACGCCAGCGGCTACCCCGACCGGGAGATGGATCCCGCCGCGGCCGCATCCGAGCGGCTGCCGGCGGAGTGGCACGCCAAAGTCTTTCACACCAACGCCGCGGGGTTCTACCGATGGCCGGGCGGGAGCCCTCCGCGCGGCCCCGGCACCGCCGCCGGGGGCGGGACCTCCCCGCCGTAGGCCCGCGGTGCGCCCGGAGCCTGCGCCGTGTCGTATAATCAGCGCAGACGTCCGCAAGGGAGGCGGGGAGCGATGCGGTACGGCGGCCCGTGCATAGACGCCGACGTCCACCACGATTGGGCGTCGGAGGCGGAACTCCACCAGTACCTGTCCAAGGAGTGGCGGGAGTACGTGCGGCTGCCGGGGAAGACGACGAACCGCATTCGCCCCGCCACGATGGCGTACCCGCACACCGGCGGCACGAACAAGCGCATCGACACCTACCCGCCCAACGGGGGCGGCCCGGGATCGGACTACGCCACGATGAAGCGCCAGCTCCTCGATCCGCTGGACGTCCGGGCGGCGATCCTGTCGTACAGCATCGGCCACAACGCCGCGCTGCCGAATCTCTACCTGGCGACCGCCGTGTGCCGCGCCGCCAACGACTGGTCGATCGACCGCTGGCTGGACGGCCGCGACGACCGGCTCTACGGGGCGGTGCTGGTCCCCACCCAGGTCCCGGACGAGGCGGCGGCGGAGGTCCGGCGAGTCGGCCGCCATCCGAGGATGAAAGAGGTCATCCTGATCTCCAACGGCCTGGGGAAGCCGTTCGGGCACCCCGCCTACCACCCGATCTACGAGGCCGCGGCCGACGTCGGCCTGCCGGTCGCGCTCCACGTCGCGGGCGAGCTGAGCGCCACCGGCGCGCACATCGCGGGCGGCGGGGTGCCGAGCACCCGGCTCGAGAACATCACCCTCGCCCCTCAGGCGGAGCAGCACCACCTCACCAGCCTGATCGCCCACGGCGTCTTCGAGAAGTATCGCGACCTCAAGATCCTGCTGGTGGAGAACGGCGTTTCCTGGCTGCCGTGGCTCTTGTGGAACCTCGACGACAATTACCGGTACTGGCGGCGGGAGAGCCCGTGGGTGAAGAGGCGGCCCAGCGAGTACGTCCGCGAGCGGGTGAAGCTGACCACCCAACCGCTGGAGGACCCCGCCCGCCCCGAGCAGCTGATGGAGGTGCTGGAGTCCTTTGGCGGAATGGAGGATCTCCTCTGCTTCGCCACCGACTACCCGCACTGGGACGCCGACGATCCGCAGTACATCGCGCGCAAGCTGCCCGAGGCGTGGCTGCCGAAGGTCTTCTACGAGAACGCCCGGGAGTTCTTCGGCCTGCCGAAGACCGCGCCCGCGCAGGCCGGCGGGGGGACGGCCCGGGGGTGATCCGGGACGTCGGCCCCCTCGAGGAGTTCCCCGAGTGGCAGATGCGGATTCTCAGCGTCGGGGGGCGGGAGATCGGCATCGTCCGGCTCGGCCGGCAGGTGTACGCGCTGCGCAACGTCTGTCCGCACCAAGCGGGACCGCTCTGCCGCGGGCTGGTCTTCGGTAAGGTCGTCGCCGCCGGAGCGGGGCGGGTGGAGGTCGATCGCGAGCATCCCGTCGTCACCTGCCCCTGGCACGGCTGGGAGTTCGATCTCATGAGCGGCCGCTGCCTGACCGACCGGAGCAAGCGGGTCGCCGTGTACCCGACCGAGGTGCGGGAGAACCGCGTCTTCCTGAGGACCGGGGAGTCGTCCCGGGGCTGACGTGCGTCGAGCCCAGTCCCGCCGATGGGGTCTCGCGGGACAACTCGGATGCGACGGCGCGGTCGATTCCTGCGACCCCGGAGATCGGAGCGCTATTTCCGATGGTGTTGCCGTCCACTCAAGAGGGGGGCACCGATGCGGTGTACGGGGAGGATCGTCAACGGCGGAACGAGCGCGGGCGTTGTGCGCCCACGCGTCCCGCGGGGACGTTGCCTGCTCACACTGAACGCGGCCCCGCCGGGCGTGTCGACGTGACCGCGGCGGCCGGTCCCGCTTCACGCGGTGCGGTGTCGCTTCGGGGGCGACGTCGATGACGGGATTGCGGTCCGTCCCGGGACTCGACGTCCGGGCGCAGTCCCTGGTCCGGGTCGGCGACGCCGAGTTGGGGATGGCGCGCACCCGGGAGGGAGATCGGCTCGCGGCACTGGCCCCCACCCGGCCGACCGCGCTGGAGGGGCTTGAGGGGGACACGACCTCGTTCGAGGGGGGGTGGCTCCTGGTCGGGCCGGCCACTCCCCGAAACCTGCGCGCGCTGCGAACGCTGCTCCCATGGCTCACGCCCCGGCCCCTCGGACTGCAGCGCTCCTTCGGGTTCGGGGACCGCCTCGGATGTGCCACCCCCGGGCACATCCGCGCGATGCGGGCGGCGGGCGGGGGGCTCGCCCCGATCTTCGCCCAGCAGTCGATCCGCGAGATGGAGCGGACCGGCCGCAGCCCCGAGCAGGTGCTGGATGACGCCACCTGGGGGGTGTTCGCGGAAGGGTGGCGGGAGGGGTTCGGCGCCGACGCCGATCACCTGAAGACGACGGCCGACGTCGACGCGTGCCTGGCGGCGGGGTACACGTTCTTCACGTTCGACCCGGGGGGATATGTCGACCCGGCCGCGGAGGGCCGGCCGGAGGGGGCGCTGCGCGCGGCGCTGGAGGCGCTCCCCTGGGGGGATCTCGACGACAGCAGCGGGCGGATGCGGGACCGCTACCGCAGCCAGACGCTCGACCTCGGCGGCCGATCGATGCGCGTCGACGAGGAGGAGGTCGTTCGGGCCGCCGTCAAGTACGGCCGCGCCGTGGCGCACGCGCTGCTCCTGTACCGCCACCTTCGGGCGCGCAGCGCTGATGCGGAGGTGGAGATTTCCGTGGACGAGACCGAGACCCCCACCACCCCCGCCCAGCACATCTACATCGCCACCGAGCTCCGTCGCCTGGGCGTCCGCTGGGTGGGTCTGGCCCCGCGCTTCGTCGGCCGCTTCGAGAAGGGGGTGGACTACCTGGGCGACCCCGCCGCGTTCGATGCCGACGCCGCCACGCACGCGGCGATCGCGCGGCGGCTCGGGCCGTACAAGCTGAGCCTCCATTCCGGATCCGACAAACTGAGCGTCTACGGCGCCTTCGCACGTCGGGCGGGAAACCTGCTCCACGTCAAGACCGCCGGGACCAGTTACCTGGAAGCGCTGCGCACCATCGCGGCGCTGGATCCGGGGTTGTTCCGTGAGATCTACGCGCTGGCGCACGATCGCTACGAGCAGGATCGGGCCAGCTATCACGTATCGGCGAGCCGAGATCGCGCGGCGGCACCCGATGCGGTGTCGGATGCGGCACTCGCCTCGCTGCTCGACAGCTTTGACGCCCGGCAGATGCTGCACGTCACCTTCGGATCGGCGCTGGCGCGCTACGGAGACCGCGTGCACGCCCTGCTGCGCGCGCACCCCGAGGCCTACGACGCCAATCTGGAACGTCATTTCATCCGGCACCTCTCTCCGCTCGCCGCCCCCACGCCCGGGGTGCGGGGCTGACGTTGGATCCGCTCTTCAGCCTGACCGGCAAGGTGGCGGTGGTCACCGGCGGGACGGGCGTCCTGGGTGCGGTCATGGCGCGCGGCCTGTCCGCCGCCGGGGCGAGGCTGGGGATCCTCGGCCGCCGGGAGGAACGCGCCCGGCAGGTGGCGGCCGAGATCGAGCGGGCCGGTGGGGAGGCGATGCCGCTGCCCGCCGATGTGCTCGTCCGCGAGGACCTGGAGCGCTGCCGGAAGACGGTCGTCGAGCGATGGGGGGGCATCGACATCCTGGTCAACGCCGCGGGCGGCAACCTGCCCCGGGCGACCCTGGAGGAGGGGGAATCGATCTTCAACCTTCCGCTCGATGCGTGGGCGTCCGTCGTGGATCTGAATCTCCTGGGAACGCTCCTCCCCGTGCAGGTCTTCGGCGCGGCGATGGCGGAGGCCGGGCAGGGGTGCATCGTCAACATCTCGTCCATGGCGGCGCAGCGATCGCTCACCAGGGTGCCGGCCTACTCCGCGGGAAAGGCCGCGGTGGAAAACCTGACCCGCTGGCTCGCGGTCGAACTCGCGCGCAAGCACGGGCCGGGCCTGCGCGTCAATGCTATCGCGCCCGGGTTCTTCATCGGGGACCAGAACCGCACGCTGTTGATCAACCCGGACGGGAGCCTCACCGCGCGGGGGAGGCGGATCGTCGATCACACGCCCGCGGGGCGGTTTGGCGAGCCGGAGGAATTGGTGGGGACGCTGATCTGGCTCTGCGGCCCGGGCAGCCGCTTCGTCAACGGCGCGGTCATCCCCGTCGACGGAGGCTTCAGCGCGTTCAGCGGTGTGTAGCGCGGCCCCGGTGTGTCGGGCGCTCGCCTCGGCCCGGCCCGCACGCTGATTGCAGGAGTTCGTTCACGATAACCCCGCCCCGCGCCGGCTGCGGTGGCCTTGACGAGGGGATGGAGCGGATGGCCACGTCGATGCAGGCAGCGGTGATTCGCACGCACGGCGGTCCCGACCATCTCGTCGTCGAGCAGTTCGCGCGCCCCGAGCCCGGCCCCGGTGAGGTTCTGGTGCGGGTGGGCGCTTGCGCGCTCAACCACCTCGACATTTTCGTGCGGCGCGGGATGCCCGGCCTGCCGGTCCCGCTCCCGCACATCGGCGGGGGCGACATCGTCGGCTGGGTGGAGGCGCTCGGTCCGGGCGGCGGGGGAATCGCGGTGGGGGCGCCGGTGCTGGTCGACCCATCTTCCGAGCACGGGATGCTGGGGGAGACCAGGCGCGGCGGGCTGGCCGAGTTCGTCAGCGTCCCGACGACCAGCCTGCTGCCGCTTCCGGACGAAGCGCGCCTGCTCGAGTTCGCCTGCCTGCCGGTTGCCTACGGGACCGCCCACCGGATGCTCTTCACCCGAGCCAAGCTCGAGGGGGGGGAGTTGCTGGTGGTGGTCGGCGCGAGCGGCGGCGTCGGCGTGGCCTGCGTGCAGCTCGGCAAGCGGATCGGCGCCCGGGTGATTGCCGTCACCAGCAGCGACCAGAAGGCGCGGCGCCTCACCGAGCTGGGGGCGGATCACTGTGTGGTCGCCGCCGATGGGCAGTTCGGGCGAGCGGTCTGGGAGCTCACCGGCAAGCGGGGCGCGGACGTGGTGGTCGATTACTCCGGCAAGGAGACCTGGCCTCAATCCCTCCGCTCGCTCCGGCACGGCGGCAGGCTGGTCTGCTGCGGTGCGACGTCCGGGTACGAGGCGGTGACCGATCTGCGCTACCTGTGGGCGCGCGAGGTGGACGTCCGCGGCTCCGACGGCTGGGGGCGCGACGATCTGCTCCAGCTGAGCCGGCTCGTGGCCGCGGGGGAGCTGCACCCCGTCATCCACGCCGTACTGCCGCTCTCCCGGGCGCGGGAGGCGGTCGCGGAGCTCGAGCAGCGTCGGGCGTTCGGGAAGGTGCTGCTGGTGCCCGACGCGCAGCTGGGCCGCGTCGCGCAGGCAGGGGGGAGGGGGTATCCCTCTTGAAAGGGTGGGGGCGGCGGTGTAGCACGTTGTGTGCCCGACCGGGATGCGGACCGAGTCAAAGGGAGGCCAATTGATGAAGGGGTGGAGATCCATGAAGCGGACGGAGTGGAAGCAAGTTGCCGTAGGGGTGTCGCTGGCCCTGGCGCTGGGGTTCGGCGTGAGCGGCGGTGTCAGCGGGGCCAGCCCGAGCTTCACGATGACGATCGGCGACGTCGAGCCGTACACCGGCGACCTCGGGCCGCTCGGGGCGCCGGCGGACAAGGCGGTGAAGCTGGCCACGGCGCAACTCAACCAGGCCGCCAAGCAGGCAGGGCTCAGGATCACCTTCAAGCTGTCGACCGCGGACACGCGGACGGATCCACAGGGAGCGATCCTGGCAGCCCGGCAGGTCATCGATGCGGGGGCGACGTGCCTCACCGGTCCCGCCACCACCCCCGAGGCGACCGCCATCCTGAACTCGGTCACCAAGCTCAAGCACATCGCCATGATGCCCTCGGCGACGAGCACCAAGCTGCGGAAGGTGGACGACGGGCACACCATCTTCAGGACCGCTCCGCCGGATAATCTGCAGGCGCGCGCGCTGGTCCTCGCCGTCAAGGGCGCGCTGGGCGCCGCCCAGGGCAAGACGGTGGCGATCGGCTACCAGAACTCCCCCTATGGCGAGGGACTGGCCAACACCTTCAAACAGGAGTGGACGGCGATGGGGGGAAAGATCCAGGGCCCGGTGGGATACGATCCCAACCAGGCCAGCTATGACTCGGAGGCGGCCGCGATCGTGAAGGACAATCCGGACGCCTTCGTCTTCGCCGACTTCCCGGACACCTTCGGCAAGGTGATCGCCGCGCTGCTGCGCACCGGCAAGTTCTCCGCCAGCAAGCTGTTTGTGTCCGATGCGCTCGCGGTCTCCCCGATCCCGTCCGCGATCCCAGCGGCCGGCCTGGAGGGAGCCCACGCCACCAACGCCGGGAGCCCCACCGGCACCCCTGAGGCGAAGGCGTTCAACGCGCTCTACCTGGCCGCGCCCGGGCCGCGGCGCTTCGCCCTCGACGCGAACAACTTCGACTCGGCGATCCTCTGCGGGCTCGCCGCCGTCGCCGCCGGCTCGAACGCCTCCGCGAAGATCGCCGCCGAGCTGCCCAAGATCTCGGGACCGGCGGGGCAGCCGTTCACCTACCTCAAGCTCTCCAGCGCGATGAAGGCGCTGGCCGCCGGAAAGCAGATCCACTACGTGGGCGTGTCGGGCCCGATCGACTTCGACTCACGCGGGGACACGAGTTCCGGTACCTTCGATCTCTCGACGTGGAAGAACGGCACCCTGGTCCTGGTGCGGAAGATCGACACCAAGGGGTGATCCGGAGGAACGCGGTCAAGGGGGGGAGAGGGGCCGATCGGGGCCCCTCCCGTCCCGCCGCCGTCGCGGCGGCCCCTACCCCAGGCGGCTTCCCCCGGCCGACGCGGCGGCCGGGCCCGCTCGAGGGGAAGGGGCGGGCGGGGTGCTGAACGCATCCTGGCGGTTTGCGGCAAGGCGGCTGGGCTTCCTGGTCCAGCCGCGCACCGCTGAAGCCCCCGCGCGTCCGGCGGGGCCTGCGGCGGGACGCGTCTGGGGATCCGCGGCGGTCCTGGGGGTGGTCGTCCTGCTCGTCGCCTCCAGGGGGGGCCAGGCGACCGCCCAGGCCACGATCAACGGGCTGGTCACCGGCACCTACTTCGCCCTGGGGGCCGTCGGGCTCTCCCTCATCTTCGGGGTGCTCCGCCTCGTCAACTTCGCGCACGGCGACATGCTGACGTTCGGCGCCTACATCGCCCTCCTGCTCAACGTGACGCTCCGCCAGTCGATCGTCACGGCGGTCGCGGGCGGGGTGATCGCGACCGCGGCCTTGGGGGCGGCCTCCGAGCTGGTCATCTGGCGGCCGATGCGGGCGCGGCGCGCCGGCGGCCTCCAGCTGCTGCTGATCGCGATCGGGCTGGCCTTCGTGATCCGAAACGCCATCCAGCTCGTCGCCGGGGCGGACCCGCTCCAGCTCCGGGTGAACGTCACCACCGCGATCGCCCTGCCCGGCGGGCTCCGCGTCGGCACGGTTGAGCTCGTGGTGGTGATCGTCGGACTGGTGGTGCTGCTCGGGGTCGCCACCCTCCTCCGCTTCAGCCGCCTGGGCAAGGAGATGCGCGCCCTGGCCGACAACCTGACCCTGGCCGAGGTGGCGGGGATCAACACCGGCCGGGTCATCGTCACCACCTGGCTCGTTGGCGGCGGCCTCGCCGGGCTGGCCGGGGTGCTCTCCGCGGCGGCCGCCGGGGTGATGACGCCGAACTTCGGGTTTCAGCTCCTGCTCAGCCTCTTCGCCGCCGCCGTGCTGGGCGGCATCGGCAACGCCTACGGGGCCGTGGTGGGGGGGGTGCTGCTCGGCCTGGCCGAGGAGTGGTCGACGATGTTCATCGATCCCCGCTGGAAGCTCGCCGTCGGCTTCGCGATCCTCATCCTGACGCTCCTGCTGCGCCCCAGCGGCGTGCTGGGGAGGCCGGCCCTCAAATGACGCTCGCGGCCTTCAACCTCGGGGCACTCGGCGCGCCCGATTTCTGGCTCGGGGTCGGCATCGTCGCCGGGATCTACAGCATCTTCACCCTGGGGCTGCAGCTGAACGTCGGGTTCACCGGCCTCTTCAACTTCGGCCAGGCCGGGTTCATGGCGGTCGGCGCGTACGCGATGGCGATCCTGATCCTGAGCTTCGGCTGGTCCCCGCTGCTGGCGCTGCCCGTGGCGACGGGCATCGCCGTGGTGGCGGGGGTCATCGTCGGCATCCCGTCGATCCGGTTGAGCGGCGACTACCTGGCCATGGCCACCCTCGCCGCGGCGCAGATCGTCGGGAGCGTCGTCCAGAACGCCGGAGGGTTGACGGGGGGCAATCAGGGCCTTCTGGGATTCGACGCGAGCTGGACGGCGCTCGCCGGCTGGATGCTCGCCCGGCTTTCCGCCGTGGGGCTGGGAGGCGAGAGCCAGGTCCCGCTCTTCGTCGTCACCTGGCTCACCTTCGGCGTCCTGGTGGTCGTGCTGCGGCTCGTCCTGCGCACGCCGTGGGGCCGCGTGCTGCGGGCGATTCGGGAGGACGAGGCGGCGGCCGAGGCGCTGGGCAAGAACACGTACGCCTACAAGCTTCAGTCGCTCGGCATCGCCGCGGCCGTAGGCGCCATCGCCGGCTACCTCCTCGCCCTCAACGTCACCCTCATCTACCCGCAGGCGTTCTCGGCCGACTTCACGTTCATCGGCTTCGCCATCCTGGTGCTGGGCGGGTTGGGGAGCTTCGCCGGGGTGGCCTGGGGGTCGATCCTGCTCTGGACCGTGCTCGAGGGCGCGAGCTTCATGCAGCTGCCCATCTCCGCCGACAAGGTCGCCGCGGTCCGGATGCTGATCGTGGGCCTGGTCCTGATCGGGGTGATGGTGCTGCGTCCGCAGGGCCTGCTGGGGAAGCGCCAGGAGATGGTCCTCCGTGGCTGAGCCGGCCGCGGCGCCCCCGTGGATCCTGGAGGTCCGCGGCCTCTCGCGCAGCTTCGGCGGGCTGCGGGCGGTGGACGGGACGAGTCTGGCGGTCGCCCGCGGCTCGATCACCGCGCTGATCGGCCCGAACGGGGCCGGCAAGACGACGCTGTTCAACCTGGTGACGGGATTCATCCGGGCCGATCGGGGCGAGGTGGAGTTCGACGGTCACGCTGTGTTCCGCCGATCCCCGCACGCGATCGCGCGGCTGGGGATGATGCGGACGTTTCAGATCACCAAGGCCCTCGCCGCGATGACCGTGCTCGACAACATGCTGCTGGCCGCGCGCGACCAGCCCGGCGAGCGGCTGCTCGGCCTGCTCACCCACCCGCGGGGCTGGCGCCGCCGCGAGGCACTGAACCGCGCGCGGGCGATGGAGCTCCTGGAGCGGTTCCGGCTCCGCGGCCAGGCGGGGGAGTACGCGGGCACGCTCTCCGGCGGACAGCGCAAGCTGCTGGAGCTGGCGAGGCTGTTGATGGCCGACCCGCAGCTGGTGCTGCTGGACGAGCCGCTGGCCGGCGTGAACCCGGTGCTCGGCCGGGAGATCCTCTCCCACATCCACGCGCTGAGGCGCGAGCGCGGCATGACCTTCTTCTTTATCGAGCACGACATGGAAGTGGTCATGAACAACGCCGACGTGGTGATCGTGATGGCCCAGGGCCGGGTCATCGCCCGCGGCGGGCCCGCGGAGGTGAGGCGCGATCGGGCGGTGATCGACGCCTACCTGGGCTCGCGGGCGGAGGACGTGGGATGAGCGTCGCCGCGGTCGGCCTCCCCCTGCTCCAGGTGGAGGGCGTCGCCGCCGGTTACGTCCCCGACGTCGACATCCTGGCCGGGGTGGACCTGCACCTCGGTCGAGGCGAGATCGTCACCGTGGTCGGCCCGAACGGGGCCGGCAAGTCGACCCTGCTCAAGGTGATGTTCGGGCTGCTGCGCCCCCGCGCCGGCCAGGTCCGCCTGCGGGGCGAGCGGGTCGACCAGCTGACCCCGCACGAGATCGTGGAGCGGGGGATGGGGTACGTCCCCCAGCTGGAGAACGTCTTCCCCTCGCTCACGGTTGAGGAGAACCTCGAGATGTCGGCGGGCCCGCTGGGGCGGGAAGAGGCGCGGCGCCGGGTGGCGGAGCTGCTGACCCTGTTCCCCGCCCTCGCCTCCGCGCGCCGCCGGCAGGCCGGCCTGCTGTCGGGCGGCGAACGGCAGATGGTCGCCATGGCCAGGGCGCTCGTGCTCCGCCCCGACGTTCTGCTCCTGGACGAGCCGTCGGCGGGCCTCGCGCCGGGGTACGTTGCGCTCGTCTTCGAGAAGATTCTCGAGATCCGCCGCGCCGGCGTCAGCGTGCTGGTGGTGGAGCAGAACGCCCGTCGGGCCCTCGCGTTGTCCGATCGCGGGTACGTGCTCGAGCTCGGGCGGAAGCGGTTCGAGGGCAGCGGGCGGGAGCTGCTCGAGAACGAGATGGTGATCGAGCTCTACCTGGGCCGGCGGCAGGGGAGGGGCACCGATGACTGAGGCCGCGTTGACGCCACAGTGGCGGGCGGAGCTCGCGGCCCGGCGGGGGCGGGTGCGGCGGCTGCTCGAGGAGAGCGGCTGCGACGTCGGGGTGATCTTCGGCTGCGACGGCCACAACGAGCACTTCCGCTACCTGACCAACTTCGCGCCGGTGCTGGGCGACAGCTGGCTGATCTTGGGGGCGGAGGAGCGCTGCGTCCTCACCTTCCAATGGCAGATCCCCGAGGCGCGGACGCTGTCGGGGATCGAGCGCTGGGAGGGCGCCTTCGACCCGGTGCCTCTGGTGCGGGATGTCCTGCGCGGGATGAGGCCGACGCGGATCGGGATCGCCGGCCTGGAGCGGATGCCGGTTCCGGTTCACGGGGCGCTGGCGGACGGGCTGGCCGCGCGGGTCGTCGATCTCAGCGCCTCCGTGGCCGGCCTGCGCCGGCGGAAATCACCCTTGGAGGTGGAGCGGCTTCGGGCGGCGGCGCGGATCACGGACATGATGCTCGACGCCGCTCGGGCGATGGCGCGGCCCGGCGTCACCGAGGCCGAGCTCGCCGCCGAGCTCTCCGTCATACCGCTCAGGCGCGGCGCCCGGTGCGCCTTCGAGACCACCGTCGTCTCGGGCGTCGACGCCCCCGTGTCGATCAGGCGCCCGACCGGCCGCGCCCTCGCCGTCGGCGACAGCGTGATGGTGGACCTGGGCGCGGAGGTGGAGGGGTACCAGGCGGACGCGACCCGCACGTTCGTGGTGGGGGCGCCGAGCCGGGCCCAGCTGCGGGCCTGGGACGTGGTGCGGAGGGCGTACGAGGCCGCGGTCGGGCTGGCGCGGCCGGGGGTGCCGTGCTGCGAGCTCCAGCGCGCCGCGGCCCGGATCATCACGGACGCCGGGTTCAGCCTGGAGCACCGGATCGGCCACGGCATCGGCCTGGCCACCTCGTTCGAGTGGCCGAGCCTGGACGGCGAGCAGGCCCCGCTCGAACCGGGGATCACGATCTGCATCGAGCCCGGCGTGTACGCGCCGGGGATCGGGAACATGAAGCTGGAGGACGACGTGCTGATCACCGAGCGCGGCTGCGAGCTGCTCACCCACAGCGACCAGGGCCTGGAGGCGAGGCCGTGAACCGGCGCCGGCCCTGGATCCTCACCCCGAACCTGGGGGACATCACCGCCGAGGCCGCGGCGCTCGATCCCGGCCGCATCGCGGCGATCGCCGGCCAGGAAGAGCACTCGTACGGCGAGCTCGAGGCGCGGGCCCGCCGCTTCGCGGGGCTGCTCGTCGAGTCGGGGGTCGCCCCGGGCGAGACGGTGGCGCTCGCGCTCGGCAACGACTGGCGCTTTCTCGAGACGCTGCTCGGCACGCTGCGCGCCGGCGCCGTCGCGCTCCTCGCGAACGTGAAGCTGGGGGCCGACGCGCTTGCCTACATCACCGCGCACAGCGAGACCCGGCTCATCGTGGCGGACGGCGCGCTGGGCCCGAAGCTCCAAGCTATGATCGGGGCGGCGAAAGGCCTCCGGGCCACGCTGGCGGTCGGCGCCGATGGCGGCGGCATCCCCTACGAGGAGGCGCTGGCGGCGGCCCCGGACGCGCCGTCCCGTCCCGCCGCGCCGGACGATCTGGCCCTGTTGATGTACACCTCGGGGTCGACGGGCCGCCCGAAGGGCTGCATGCTCAGCCACAGCAACACGTGGTGGCAGGCCCGCTCCACGGCCCGGACCATGCTCCTCGACCGCTCGGACCGGGCGCTGGTGATGGGGCCGCTCTATCACGCCAACGCCCTCTGGGGAGCCCTGCTGCCGATGCTCTTCACGGGCGGCAGCGTCGTCATCCTCCGCGACTTCGACCCCCGCCGGGCGCTCGAGGCGATCCACACGCACCGGGCGACGTTTAGCTCCGGCACCCCGTCCATGTACTCGCTCCTGCTCGCCGACCCGGAGATCTCCCGCTTCGATCTCTCCTCGATCGTGCTGCTGGAGTGCGGCTCGGCGCCCGTGCCGGAGGAGCTGATGTCGCGGATCAAGGCGACCTTCCCCTGCGAGGTGGTGGAGACCTACGGGCTGACCGAGGCCGGCGCCAACCTGCTGAGCCCCCGCTGGGGGGTGCAGAAGCTCGGCAGCACCGGGCTGCCGGTGCCCGATGTCGAGATCCGGGTCACCCCGCCGGACGATCCCACCCGCGACTGCCCGCCGGGGGAGGTGGGCGAACTCTGGTCGCGCTCCCCCGCCAACGCGCTCGGGTATCTCAAGGAGCCGGAACTGACCGCGCAGCGGTTCACATCCGACGGCTGGGTGCGGACCGGGGACCTGATGCGCCGCGACGCGCAGGGGTACTGCTACTTCTGCGGGCGCACCGACGACATGATCAGCGTCGGCGGCGAGAACGTGTACCCGAAAGAAGTGGAGACGATCGTCCTCACCCACCCGGCGGTGGACAGCGTGGGGGTGGTGCCGGTGGCGCACGCCGTGAAGGGCGAGGCCCCGGTGGCCTTCGTCGTCCTCAAGCCGGGGGCGGAAGCGACGGAAGACGAGCTGAAGGCGCACTTCCTCGCCCGGGGACCGGCCTACGCCCATCCCCGCCGGGTCTTCTTCACCGACCAGCTGCCGATCTCCAGCACCAACAAGCTGGATCGGACCGCGCTGAAGCGCCGGGCGAGCGCGCTCCTGCCGGACGGGCTGGAGGCCAGCCGATGAACGATCCGCATCCGGCGGACAAAGTCGCGATGTCCCGCGAGGAGGCGGAGCGCCTCTTCGCCTCCTGCGAGCTGCACCGCGCCGTGGGCCTAGAGCTGTTGGACTGGGAGTCGGGCCGGGTGCGGTTTCGATTCACCCCGCCGGCGATGGCGCGCTCGGGCGAGGGCGGGACCGTGCACGGGGGCGCGATCATGACCGCGCTCGATGTCGCCGCCTGCTTCGCGGTCATCTCCGTGGCGGGGCAGGATTGCTTCACGGTGGATCTCCGGGTCGATTTCCTTCGCCCGGCCGCGGGCGCCCCGTTGGTCGCCGCGGGGACCGTCCTGCGGGTCGGCCGCCGCCTCGGCTCGGCGGACGCGGTCCTGACCGGACCCGAGGACAAACTCCTCGCGACCGCCCGGGGGACATTTACCTGGTGAGGTGGTTGGCGAAACGCGCAATCAGAAGGAGCGTGCGATGACGGACTCGGTGTTTCCGTTCGACCTGAATCACGCGGCGGAGGAACTGGCGCGGGGTGGCCCCACCATCGATGTGGAGGGGCAGCGGATCGCGTGCGCTCCGCTGTTCGAGACGGCCCGCTCGCAGGCGGCGCTGTTCCGGCTCCGGCCGGGCCAGCGCATCCCCGCGCATCGGCACAGCGCCATCGACGACATCTTCTTCTGCGTCAGGGGACGCGGCCGGATCCGGACCTGGGACGCCGCCGGGACCGCGCGCGA
The DNA here is from genome assembly GCA_035307765.1 of bacterium. Taxonomy (NCBI): domain Bacteria; species bacterium. The sequence continues at coordinate 39,117 of DATGHU010000017.1, forward strand.
CCACCCGATCGAACCGGGGGCGGTGTTCCTGGTCCAGCCGGAGACGGCCCACGAGGTGGCGTGCGCGGGAGACGAGTTCTGCTACGTCCTGCTCCAGGCGCCGAAGGAGCTCTACGACAGCCACGCCTATTCGGCGGGCGCCGCCTCGTGACGGCCGTGACCGAGACCGAAGGCTTCGTGGACTTCCGCGGGCACCGCGTCTTTTACCGGATCGTCGGGTCCGGCGAGGCGCCGGGGAAGTATCCGCTGCTCACGCTTCACGGGGGTCCGGGAGCGGCCCACGACTGTCTGGAGCCGCTCGCGGTCCTCGCCCGCACCGGCCGCCGGGTGATCTTCTATGACCAGCTCGGCTGCGGCCGCTCGGACCAGCCCCACGACCCCGCGCTGTGGACGATCGACCTCTTCCTGGAGGAACTGGCGGTGGTCAGGCGGGCCCTCCAGCTCCCGGCGGTCCACCTGCTCGGCCTCTCCTGGGGCGGCATGTTGGGGCTCGAGTACGCCACCCGCCAGCCGCCCGGCATCGTCAGCCTGATCGTGGCCAGCGCGCCGGCCAGCATGCGGCAGTGGATGGACGAGGCTCGACGCCTCCGCGCCGAGCTTCCCGACGAGGTGCAGCGGGTCCTGGACCGGCACGAGCGGGCCGGCACCACCGACGATCCCGAGTACCAGCGGGCGATGATGGTCTTCTATGAGCGGCACGTGTGTCGGGTCAAGCCGTGGCCCGACTGCGTCCAGCGCTCGATCGGCCAGCTGATGAGGAACCCCGAAGTCTACCTGACCATGAACGGCCCCAGCGAGTTCCACGTCACCGGCACGCTTCGGGAATGGAGCGTCGAGGAGCGCCTGGGACTGGTGCGGGTGCCGGTCCTGGTGACCAGCGGCCGGTACGACGAGTGCACGCCGGCGATGGCTGAGACGATCCAGCGGCGGATCCCGGGGTCGGAATGGGTGCTCTTCGAAGAGAGCGCGCACTTTTCCCATGCCGAGGAGCCGGAGCGGTATGCGTCCACGGTGACCGCGTTTCTGGAGCGGGTGGAGCGGGATCGGGGCCGAGGCACGCTCTGACCGATCATCCGCGGCCGCTCCGATCGGCGACGGGGTGGGGGGTCCGCCACGCGCGTTGTGCCCCGCGCCCTGGCGGTCGAGTGTCGTAAGGTTCCCAAGATCGGTACACTGGCGGCGCCATCGCGCGCACCGTCGTTGCAGATGCAGTGACGGCGCGGCGGCGGTCAAACGACCCCGCCCCGCACTGGTCGGCGCGCGCTAACCCCCTGGTCTTCCGGAGGTCGGATACGGGCAGATACCGTGTAGCAGGATCCATCCGGCGATCCTCAGGCGAGCAAGCCCGATGTGTTGGAGGGCGCCGCGACCGGATGACCGCCAGATCTACGCCAGCGAAGAGTGCTCATGGACGTGGGACAGAGAGGCAGTAGCGGAATCAGGGCCCTCCCGGGTCCCTTGCGCCCCTTGTGCCTGGCTCGGGAGGTGCGCATTACCCCCCAGGCCGCCCTCGCAGGCGTCATGGTGCTGGCGGTGGCGATGCGCTTCGTATCGCTTGGGCGCAATAGCCTGTGGGACGATGAGGCGTTCGTCGTCTGGGTCGTGCGCCACGGGTGGCGGGAGATTCTGCCGATCCTGCGGCAGGGCGACGTGCACCCGCCGCTCTACTACGTGCTCATCAAGGCGTGGACGAGCCTCGCCGGTACAGGCGAGGCAGCGCTTCGGTTCCCATCGGCCTGCTTCGCCGCCGTGTCGGTCGCCCTGACCTACGTTCTGATGCGTCGGATCGCCGCCGAAGGGACGGCGCTCCTCAGTGCATTTCTCGTCGCGGTGTCGCCCTTCCAGGTCATGGCCGCGCAAGATGCTCGGATGTACGCGCTCCTCGGCGCGCTTGCCCTGGCGTCGACGCTCGTCCTGCACGAGGGGGCGGTCCGGGGCGGGCCGAAGCCGTGGGCCGCCTACTCCATCTTAGCAGCCCTGATGCTCTACACCCACGACTTCGCCTTCCTCGCCCTCGCCGCGCACGGGGCGTGGGCGTTGCTGTACGCGCGCCGACGGTTCGGGCTGTGGCTCGCGGCGGCCGCAGTTGCCATAATCTTCTACGCCCCGTGGCTGCCGTCTCTGTGGGCCCAGATCTTGCAAGCGGCGGGGTCGTCGCTCCTGCCGAGTTCGTCGCCGAACGTGATCGTCGGCGACACCATCGGCATGCTGTCCTTCGGCGGCTCGCTGTTCGGCATGGGCGACTTCTTCCGGCGCGGGACGCTCGGGCCGGCCGGTCAGTTCGTCGTGCTCCTGCCCTTCCTCGCCGTTCTGTGGCGCGGCCTCGCGGGGCGAGAGCGACCGGACATCGCCCTCATCGCCATGCCGCTCGGCCTCACGCTCGCCGTGTTGGTCGCCTTCCGGTTGGCGGTGCCGATCTTCTTCGCACGTTGGGTTTCCTTTCTGGGACCATTCTACCTGATGCTCCTGGCCAGAGGGATCGTCGACATTGGCGCCAGAGCCCCCGAGCGGTGGAGGGCTTGGACCACGATTGTGGTGACGGGCGCGCTCCTCGCCTACGGCATGCCGGCACTCGCCGACTACTACCTGGACACCACATCCCGCCGTGACTGGCGGGGCGTCTCGACGGTGGTCGCGCAGGGGATGGGGCCGCACGACGTCGGGTTGTTCGTCGGCCGCGCCACAGCCCAACTGCCGTTCTCCTACTACTTGCCCGGCCTCCCCTCGGTGACGACCGATCTGCGGAGGCCCATCGCGGAACCGCAGCTGCGATGGCTGGCAGCACGCTACCCACGCATGTGGTTGATCGTCGCCCGGCCGTACAGCCCGTATGGTCCCTATATGCGTGCGTTCTTCCCGGCGCTCGGGAAGGCGTACCAGGTGGTCGGCGCGCACGACTTCAAGGGTCAGATATGGGTCTACCTGCTCCGGGCGGTGAAGTGACTTCGGGAAAACCGCAGCTGCGCTGCTTCCGCCTGCGGTGATCCGGTGCATTCCGACGCGAATAGACTTCCGCTCCTCCTCTTCCTCCATTGTGGACCCCACTCCGTGAAGCACCGTCCTCGGCTGCATATTTATCCAGTCCGCTTGCACACATAGCGTTCGGTCATTTCCGCCAGGCTCCCATGCCCTCGGCAGCCCTGGGGAGGGAGGCCGATCGCTCAACTTGGGTCGGTGAGGGGGCGCCAGGATCTTGGCTGGTATCCTGCGCATCCGGCAGAAGTCCTCCGCTCCGGAGCGTGATGGCTGCATGAAGTCTCCGTCGGTTCCACGCAAATTCCACGAATTGGTGCAAAATTGGGCCCCAGCCTTTCATGCCAGCGTATCGGATGGATGAGAGATATCGTTCGGACGCATGAGGGCGTGGCGGTCCATCCTCTGGCGTGTCTTGGGCATTAAGAGACGGCAGGAGGGGATGCGAATGTTCTCGTTGCTTCGTAAGACCCTGAAACACAAGGACCACGGGTTCACACTGATCGAGCTGGTGGTCGTTCTGGCTATCCTGGGAATCCTGATCGCCCTCGCCGTCCCGCGTTACCTGGCCGCTCGGAAGAAGGCGTACAAGTCTGAGGCGGACAACATTCTCCAGGAGACGAAGACCCTGGAATGGGCCTACTATCAGCAATACAACACATTCGACTCTGCGGGGGGGGCGCTTGGGCTCGCGATGCCGGGTGGCTCGTATTGGAACACACCGGCGATCACTGGGACAGCGACGAACGTGACGATTACGATGAGCGGACTACAGAGTCCTCTGGACAGCACCGACAGCGTGTGGATTACTCTGTCGAGCGACGGATCGTCGAGCGGTGGGGCCACGTACTAATTAGTCACCCCTTTTCACCACAACCGACGGGCGGCCGAGTTTAGTCGAAGTCTCGGCCGCCTGAATATTTGACGGAACCTATCACAACCGGAGCCGTGTTATACACCGGGACAAAGGGAACGTCCCTTATTTCTGGAGTACAGTACGAGCACTCGGCACCTGACCAATCTCCGGGCAGGCCCCGCCAGAGGTCCACCCGTGGATGCCTCCCCCGCGCCCGGCTATCCGGCCGAGCGCCTGTCTCCTATCTTCCAGTCCTCCGGCTTTCCCCATATCTAGAATCCTATGGCACGGGCACAAAGACCCAAAAGGTCCTTCATAAGTTCCACATCAGTCCTTGGCAGAGTCTTCACGGCCGATGCTTACAGTGGAATTGCGGCACGGATCACTGATGGTCGCGGCCACCGGTCGCTGGAAGCGTCCGGTGGCGGAACCAGAGGGTCCGTGGCGCACAGCCGCCAGCAGAGCGGCCCGAGAAGGAGGCACACGATGCGAACGATCATCTCTATTGTGCTGGGTGCCCTTTTACCGCTCCTTGGGCTGACCGGAATCGGTCAAGCTCAATCGGCGATCGAAGTGCAGGGGACTATCGCGTCGGTGGACTGCGTGGCGGGAACCGTCGTCCTGAATGCGTCCGACGGCTCCGAAACGTTCGGCACAGGCGACTACACGGCGGTGTTGGTGAATTCGACCAGCGTTCCTTTCTGTAGTCTGGAAGGGTACATTGGCGCGCCAACGAACGTCTGGCTCATCCCCGATGGCAGCCAATTCTCGGCCACGCAGATCGATGTGACGGGACCCGCGGCCGTGGTCCCTGCGCCATCGGCGGCGGTGTCGCCGCTGCCGATCGTCGGCACCGTTCTGGGGACGATCGTCGCGGCTGGGCTCGTCTATCTGATTGTGCATGGTCCCGATGACGGGTATTATCGCTATCCCTACTACGGCGCGTACTATCATTACTACTACCGCCCTCAGTACGGGCCGTACCGAGGATACTATCCTGCATCGGCGCCAATCATCACGGTCGCCCCGGCAATTACGGGATTTGTGCTTGGGATCGTCGTGGTCAACAGTTTCCAATATATCCTCACCCGTGACTCAGACAATCATTTCTACCGCTACCCCTACTACGGGCCGTACCGGCAGCACTATTACCGGCCGACGTACAGGCCGTACACGGGGGTCTATCGGGATGTTCCGGTGCGGCAAGGTGATTCACGCTGGGATGCGCCGGCTCATGCAATTAGCCAGGTGAATTACGTTCGGCCGACCCCGCAGCGGCAGGTTGTCCAGCCGACCCCGCAGCGGCAGATTGTCCAGGCGGCCCCAGAGCGGCAGGTTGCTCAGCCGGTCCCAGAGCGGCAGGTTGTCCAGCCGACCCCGCAGCGGCAGGTTGCTCAGCCGGTCCCAGAGCGGCAGG
>DATGHU010000018.1 GCA_035307765.1 bacterium
CTCTACCAACCCTCCGTGAAGCTCCTCCGCAAGCAGCGCGTGGGCGCCCGGATCTGCCGCCAGTATGATCGCCCGCAAACGCCCTTCGATCGGCTCCTGGCCTCAGGGGTCGGCGACCCGGCCGCCCTCCGCGCCTTGCAGCATCTGCGCGCTCGCCTGGATCCCTTTGCCCTGGCGGCCGCCATCGACCGCAAACTCCAGCGGATCTATCGGCTCGCCAATCGTCGGCACAGCCCCCGCGCGACCCTGCCGCCCCCTGCCGTCAGCGCGCGCTTCACCCCACGCCCCCGTCACTGGAACAACGATTGGCTCTTCCCTGCCCGCCCGCACCGTCGCAGCCGCGCTGGGGCCCCGGTAAGAATTCAAATGACGCGACGATCCCCCTCCCGGTTAGATTCTTAAATGAGTTGACACGGCAAGTGTACTGGTCCAGTAGATCCGAAAGACTTGGCCTCCTCATGTGCGAGTCGGTTGCTGGCGCGCCTGCCAGCGGCGGAGGTACTCGTTCGGCGTGAGGTAGCCGAGCGCCTGGTGTGGGCGAAAGTTGTTATAGGTCTCTTCCCAGCGCCTGAGTAAGGCGTTGTGCTCCGCGAGGGACGCCGGGATCTCCGTGAGACCACAAAACTCTTCCTGGTGCGTCCGGTGCGCCCGCTCCACGTGGCCATTGAGTTGGGGCGAGCGGGGGGGCAGCACGAAGAGGGCGATCCCCCGCTCGGCGCAGGCCGCTTCAAACACCGCCTTAAACTCGGAGCCGCCATCGATCTGGAGGGCCCGGACGGGAAACCCAAAGCGGCCAAACTCGTCGCGGAGCACCCGTTCGGCCGCCCGACTCGTCAACCGCGTGGGGGCGGCCAGCACATCCTTGCGGCTCACGATATCCCGGGCGGTGAAATGGACGCGCCGGAGGCCGGGCAGCACTTCGATCGGGGTCGCGTCGATCTCGACCAGATCCCCCGGCTGCGCGGCGGTGTACCCCCACGGCAGCCGCTGCGCATAGGGCCGGGCGCGCCGGCGGCGCCAGCGGGCCTGTCCGGTCCGGACCACCGCCGGCTCCACGAGCTGGCCGTGAGCCCGCAGCCGCGTCAGCGTCCGGCCGACGGTCGACGCGGAGACCGTCCAGCCCTCGCGCCGCAGGATCACGCCCAATTTCTCCTTGCCCCACCGCGGATACCGTTCGCGCACCGCCCGAATCGCCGCCACAAGAGCCGGGGGCATCTGGGGCTGCCGGACGGCATGCGGCCGACGGGTCCCCCAATCGTCTTCCAGACGCTCCAGCCGACGGGGCGCATAGCGGTGCCACCAGCGGTAGAACGTCGCGGAACTGATCCCGAAGTGGCGGTAGGTCAACTAATTCCGGCCGTGGCTGAGATAGTACTCGATCCAGCGTAACCGCCGCGTGGCCGCACGGGAGACCGGAGGCGCCACCCGCATCCGCTGACCGCCTCGGAGCCGGCTCTGCACGATGTACATGGGGCCAGTATAGCCATGCCCCAGTGGCCGGTAGTGGCGTCCTCGCCGTCCCACCACTCATGTAAGGTCCTCCGGATCTATCTGAACCTGTACAGCAAGGCCGAGGGATAGGAGATAGACTAGCCCCAAACGCTCCCTACCTGTCTCGAGAAGATGGCTGGATATCAAAACATCCGCCTCGTGTTGTGGACAACGAGTGAAAGGGCCGTTGCTTGAACGGCACGAAAGGCTCTTTACAGGCGGGCATTCTACTTGACACTGGGAGATATTTGGATACCTATATCTCCGGAAGAATCTTAAAGTAGGAAACCCCCTCTTGCATCAAGCGACTCGGCCTTCGGCTACATCTCTCCAAGGAATCGCGCCTAAGGGCCAGCTCGCACGCGACTTTCATTAGCCGCAGACCTGATCGCGGGTTGCGATCATGCCCCCGCGTGCCAGCAGCATCGCTGTCGCTGACGACGTCCGCCCAGCGATTGACGTTCGCCTGCCAACGTTGCCCGATGACACTCGCCGGTCGGGGACGCTAGCATGGATCCCCGTCGCCCATCTGGCCAAGCGTTGTGAAGCAACATCAGGTGCTTTCTAGTTTGACTGTAGTTCCATCTTTGCACCAACCATCTTATTGGCTACGGACATCGTACGCGCAGGGCAACTATTTGACTTCGATGCTCGTCACGCCCGAGGCGTGATCTCAGTCACAGTGCTCACACGGTTTTGCCTCTGGTCAAGCACTCGCAAGCGGCGGGCTGACTGCCCGGTGGCACACCAGAGTCGCTCACTCGTAGGTGCCACAGCCGCCTCCGGGCGCCGCGGCCTGCGGGACCGTAAGGCCGCCAAAAACCGCATCTTTGATGAGCCACTTGTCATTGACCTGAGAGAGAGTGGCCGTGGTCGCCTCCTCTGCTTTTACTTCCATCGTCGTTAAGTCGACGTAGTAGGATTCGAAGTACAGATGGGCTTGCGTGCCTTGGACATTAACGCGGATCGTTGGTGAAAATGTCAGCGCTATCCAGTGATCTGTCGTGAAGGCTCCGTAACGCGTCGCAAACCAGCCTCGGATCTGACTCTTGCCCCTGTATCGATAGATATCGCCGACGGAGAGTGTTGCGCCGTCAGCCCAGATGGACATCATCAGATCCAGATTCTTGGTACTCGCAGCGCGATCGAAGGTGGCCTGCACGTCACAAATCTGCGCAACATGCCCAAGATCTGTCCGAGCAGCAGCAACCCCGAGGAGAGGTACGCTCACTACGGGATCACCACGCGCTACTACCGGGTCCATCAAGGTTGCTGACACGCTAATCGCCGCAACCGTCGCAAAGAACAATACCGTTACATACCGACTCATCTTTGTCCGCCTCCTCGCCCGTCACGAGCCGGGTATGAGTGTGTGATGAACGCCGGCTCGCGCCCTGACCGCGCCGCGCCAAACGGATTGAATACGGCGATAGTCTGAATAATGGCGTTTGGGAACCACCCTAAGATACGAAACGCGACGCCTCGGTCCTCATACACGAGCCAATAGGCGGTCACTTGAGGATACCGAGGATCCTCGTAGATCCGGGCCGGTCTGCCAAACGTTCGCAAAACCGGCCCAGCGAATAGACCAACCTGAATCTTGTCGGAAATGAGACAGCCGCCACCCCAGTTAGTCTGAAGCGACATCGCACGTCCGGACGGGTCGTAGGTGGCGCTGACCGGACATAGCGCTGTGCGGTTGACCGCATCAATCACAGGCCGACTCATCCCGACGAGTGCACGACCAATCCGTAGGCTTGGCACAATGAATTGCGGGTTTTGGCCCGGTGATAGTGTCGCGCCAGCGGGGGTTGATACTACAAGCGCAAGGATGAAGCTCACCAGAAGACGCATCTGCGCGCACCCCCCTTCCGTGCTCCCCTCTGAGACTAAGGGACGCCGGGAGGCGCGCCATCCTGGAGACCCTATATAGGATGTGGGTTCTTGCGAGAAGTACGAGAAGCTAACGATCGCTCGTTGAGGTATGAGGTGACGGCGAAGGAATGCGTAATCCGTGCTCGACCGCCCAGGCGGCGATCTGTGCCCGCGAGTTGAATCCCAGCTTGTTGAGAATATGCTGCACGTGAGCCTCCGCCGTACCCTCGGTGATCGAGAGATGAGCGGCGATCACTCGATTTGTCTTCCCTTCGGCGATGAGGGCCACCACCTCTCGCTCGCGGGGGGCAAGAACGCCGCGACGAGTTGATTCCATTTTCAGATGCCCTGGGGATCTTAGCGACTGTGTTTTCTCTGCCCCAACCGCGTATTCGATCGCGGCATCGAGGCCCATCCTTCGGCCCTCTGCCCAGTGACTCTCAAACAATTCCTCGCCTAGTGCCACTCGCGCGGCGGCCTTTTGCCGTTCGTCATCAGCTGGGTCGAGGCGCCAACGTATCAGGTGAGGCCCGAGTGATGCCTCCGCGGCACCGAACAACTTGGCCGCCCTTTGATAGTCTTTTTGGGAAGATGCCAGGCGGGCCAGGCCATATAAGGGAACCGCGAGACGTGGCTTATCTCCGACCTCCTGTCGTAGCGTGATGCATTCCCGGTACAATCTCATTGCGCGCCCTACGTGTCCCTTGGCCGACGCTACATCCGCTAATCCGCAGAGCAGAGTCGTTATATGGTATTTGTCGCCCACCTGCTGCGCCATTTCCAACGCCTCATCCAGAAGTGCTGTGGCTTTGTCGTAGTCACCTCGTCTTCGCGCAATGGTTCCGAGGCTGTCTAGCAGATAGGAAAGCGTGTGCGTACTGCCGGCTTCTCGGCAAAGGGACAGGCTTTCTTGGAGGAGTTTCATTGCACGGCCATCGTCGCCCTGAAGAAGCGCGCCGTCACCCGCGCACATGAGTGACCAGCCGATTCCCCAAGTATCGCGCGCCGCCCGGAAATGAGCCACACTTTCTTCGAACATTTCGGTCGCCCGAGCGAAATCGCCCTGCCCTTCCAGCACGTGCGCCAGATGATGGAGCGCGTAAGCAGTCCCTGGGGGATCTTGCAATTGTCGAAACAAGACAAGAGCGTCCTGAAGCAGCCCCTTCCCGGTAACGTCACCTAAACGCCACGCAAACATCCCGGCCCCGCAAAGCGCCCACGCACGTTCAGGCAGCAGCGGTGCGCGGGTGGCGGCGAGCGCTCCTTCCAGCCATTCGCGGCCCTCCGCAAAATAGCCGCGCATAAACCAAAACTGATGTAGGGTGACCGCCAACCGAAGCCGCACGTCAGGATCCGCGGCGTCAATTTTACCAAACCCCAACGCTACACGAAGGTTATCATGCTCTTTCTCTAGCCGCTCCAGCCATGTGATTTGTCCCGGACCGTGTAACTCGCTATTGGCCCGCTCCGCGAAACGGAGGTACCAGTCTCGATGCCGTCGCTGCACCTCGGTTTCTTCTCCCGATTCTGTGAGACGATCGTGGCTATATTGGCGAATAGTTTCCAGCAATCGATACCGTGCAATGCGACCACGCGTTTCCGCAGTCACAAGAGACTTATCCACCAATTGCGTCAGCAGGTCCAGGATGTTCGAGGCTTCGACGCCACCACCCGTGCAGATCGCTTCAGCCGCCTCCAACGCCCACCCGCCAGAAAACACGGAGAGGCGACAAAGAACCGCCCGCTCTGGTTCGGAGAGCAGATCGTAGCTCCAGTCCATGGTTGCGCGCAAGGTCTGCTGGCGGGGCAGGGTCTGTCTCGTCCCCGCCGTGAGCAGCCGGAAGCGATCGTGCAGCCGCGCCGCGATCTGCTCGACCGAGAGCATCCGTACTCGGGCCGCTGCAAACTCGATGGCGAGCGGCATGCCGTCCAGCCGCACGCAAATCTCAATGATGGCCGGAGCGCTGCGCTCTGTCACAGCAAACCTGGGTTGACTGAACGTCGCTCGCTCGGTGAAGAGCCGAATAGCATCGTACTCGGTGAGTTGCGCTGGAGATAGCGGGCGCTGAACATCGGGGTGGCGGAGCGGCGGGACGCGGTATGTCAACTCGCCCTCACCCCCCAATGCTTCCCGGCTTGTCGCCAATATTCGAGTAGTGGCGCACGCCCGCAACACAGTCTCAATCAGGCGTTGGCACGCTGCCCGGAGGTGTTCACAGTTATCCAGGAGCAGAAGTACAGTTTTGGTCCGCAGGAAGCTTGTCAGAGTTTCGATCAACGGGCGTTTGGGCTGCTCAGGAACGTCGAGCGCCGAAGCCACAGCCTTTGGAATGAACGCAGGGTCCGAAAGGGAAGCCAACTCGACGAACCACGCGCCATCAGGGTATTGCTCAACGAGATCGGCCGCGACCTGGAGAGCCAGTCGCGTCTTGCCGCACCCACCTGATCCTGTCAGCGTGAGCAGACGCGTCGTGCCGAGCAATCGTTTGATCTCCGCGGTTTCCTGCTCGCGGCCGATGAAGCTAGTGAGCTGGGTCGGGAGGTTGTGACCATGCTGGACAGGTGGCGGGGGCATAGACACATCACGCCGACTGGGCTTCGGCTGCTTCTCTGTCGACTTCTTCGCGACCCGCCTCTTGGGCCGACGAGCCATTCGTCAGCCTCCGTGAACCAAGAATCACCCTCAACGTTGGACTTTGCGCTTCGGCAGATAGGCAGCGCGGTCCTTGCAAGTCTACGCGACCACGATTAGAGCGTGCGACCTGGCGGGTCGTGTTGACCTGTTGACCTCAGAAGTAGTAATGTCTGACTATATTATCGAGACTTTTCGTCAGGGTTTTGTGTCCCCTTATCTCCTAATCCCCGGTCTTGGTGCCTGCAGGCTGTACTGCTGTACTACAGTACCTGGCTTGAGGGTGTGTGACAGCCTTCTGGCAAACCCGGCAGACATGGGTGCCCCTGCGCTTTCGCTCCTCCAGATAGAGGAAGCAGCCCCCGAGATCATCCTCGGGACATGCGATGTACCATTGTCGAAGTGATTCCGGGTCCGGGCTACCGCTAAAGCGGACAGCGCTGTTTTGTGACTGGGCCGTGGTGTGGCACGCCTCACGCGGATGCGCTCGACCGTCTTTAGATCGAGCCCAACCTTTCTAGCGATCTCTCTCGGTGAGAGGTCCCGCAGCGCGGGCAGAACCTGGGCTTCGAACGAATCGCGGCGAGGGTCACGGTACTCTGTGAGCACTTTGTCCGAATCATGGACAAGCCCAAAGTCACGCTCCTCCAAGTAATTGGATTAGGAGATGGGAGGTCTCGAAAACTCCTATCCGTCACGTGCGATTGAGAGCCGCACGGGAACATCCCCGAGCTGGACAACTGGCGAGTTGATCCCGGAAGGGAAACTCGCTCTCCTCGAAACGGAGCGCCGTTCATTCCAGCGCTTGAACTACGGCTCAAACAGATCCCCCGCTAAATACTTCAGCCCGGTGTCGACGGCAACGGTCGCAACGACGCGCCCCGGCCCGAGCTCCTGGGCCAATTGGAGTGCCCCCGCGACATTCATCCCCGTCGAGGTTCCGGCAAAAATGCCTTCGTCTCGTGCCAACCGTCGCGCTGTGCGTCGTGCCTCCGACTCGTCAATTCCTCGTGCTTCGTCATAGTAGTGGGCATCGAGGAGAGGCGGGAGAAACCCGGCCCCAGCGCCCTCGATCCTGTGCGACCCAGCGATCCCTGTCGAGATGACCGCGGAGGTGGCTGGCTCAAGAGCGACAATTCGCGTCGGGCTGCCCGACGTGCGCAGAGCTCTGGCGACCCCCATCAGCATTCCCGCCGTACCTACGCCACCGCAAAAGGCGTGAATCGGGCCTCCGACCTGCCTCAAGAGTTCCTGTCCTATCTTTTCATAGCCCTTGCGCGAATCGCCGTTGTGGAACTGGTCGGTCCAATAGACGTTATCCGAGGCCCCGAGGTCCTTAGCCCTACTGATCATGCTCTGGATCAAGTCCTTGGTAATTTTCCCCCCCTCACTCCGGACGATTTCCAGGTCTGCGCCGAACGCTCGCATTGTCTGGAGTTTCTCTCGGGCAAAGGCGTCGGAGGAAACCGCCTTGAATGGGTATCCCTTCACCGCGCAAACCAAGGCCAACGAGGAACCAGTACTCCCGCCCGTGGCTTCCACGACCGTCATCCCCTGGTGGAGATCGCCTCTCGCCTCGGCCTCCTCAATCATCGCCAACGCCAAGCGGTCCTTGTAGGACCCCGTCGGGCTAAAGAATTCAAGTTTCACCAGGACTTGGGCACTATTTGGCGGCACGATCTTATTCAGGGGGACGACCGGTGTATTGCCAATCGCGTCGAGAACCGATGGGCGCGCGTTTGGGTGTCGATCCGTCATCAGAGATGGCCTCCTTGAGATTCTGCAGGCAAGCTTCTTCTCCAAATGGCAACAGTGCCCTTTCAACTCCTCCCATGCGTCGTGATTGCAGCCGGCAAATCACGCCACTGAATCCAAACAAGCCGGAAAGGATTTGAGCCGTGGCCGGAACTCTTCTGGGAGCGTTGCGTTTCCCATGACGATGGGGGGGTGTGCCGATCTATCTCAAGCAAGATTGGGGATCAGTGACTCGGAACTCTCCGAAGCATGCCGATCCGACTAAGTCCCGATCGCGCGACCTCTACGGTCCGCCGCCAGCATCATCCTTGGTCATATGCCCGACGCAAGCCCTCGATGTCAATCTTGTTCATTTGAAGCATAGCCTTCATGACGTTCTTTGACTTCTCAGCATTCTTGTCCCGCATCATCGCGCCCAACACAGAAGGGATGATTTGCCACGACAGCCCATATTTGTCTCTCAACCAGCCGCATCGTTGCTTTTCACCGCCCTCAGAAAGCTTCTCCCAGAGCCCGTCGACTTCTGCTTGCGTCTCACAGTTCACGAAAAATGATATGGCCGGCGAGAAGGTAAACTGCGGTCCACCGTTCAGTGCGGAAAATTCCTGCCCATCGAGCTGGAATGTCGCGGCCATGACCGTGCCCTTCGGCCCCGGTCCTGCCTCACCATATCGAGTCAGGCTCGTGATCTTTGAGTTTTTGAAAATAGAAACATAGAAGTTCACCGCCTCTTCGGCGTTGCCGTCAAACCAGAGGAACGGGGTAATTTTTTGCATGCGGCTCTCCCCCTTTACCGTTCGGACTGACAGCTGTATTTGACCAGGGCGGGCAGAGCGCCCACGAACACGGATTAAGGCTGGTTGGGGAATTCACACCTCAGAAGAACTTCCATAGTCCGTACACGAAATAGTCAGCCATCACCCGCGTCAGGTAGAGAATGATCTTCATGAGAATGTAGCTGAGTATCAACAGCCCCAAGAAGAACTTGACCCTGAACCGCAATTCGGAAGCAAGACCCTTCATTTGACTCATGAAGCGGGGCCGCTAAACTCCCGCTTCGTGCCCCGCGCTTCGTCGCGGCCGGGCCATTGAGAGAGGCATGGGAGGACCACCCCGACCGCCGTTACGCATGAAGGTCCCGCGGTTGGTGCTCCGCCGGACGCAAGCGTGGCCCGTCATGCCTATTTGTGCAGTTCCGAGATCTTTGACCCCACGAGGGTCAGATTGTACATGAGACCCTTCTGCCCCACCACAAACCCGACGATAGGCTCATTGAACTTCGTGGTATCGATGGACGCTTGCGCCCCCAGATTGACCGGGCACGTCACAGCCTGATGAAGCCATGCTGCCTCTTCGCGCCGTCTTGATAGCCACCGGCGATCTGACCGCTGCTGTTGATCCCCGCCGCCTCCACTCCGGCGGCGTTAGAGATGTCAATCGGCGTTAACGCTCCTCCGTCAAACTCAAACGCATGCTCCTTTCCAGATGGATCGACACTGTACCCCACAATCTGTACGGTGTTGTTGATCCCGAGGAGCTCGGTTCCGGCGGCGCCGGCGATGTCGATCGTTCTGAACGTGCCGGCGGAGAGTAGGAACCCGTGCTCCCTGCGCGATGGGTCCGTGAAATACCCGACGATGTCGCCTTTGGCATTGATCCCCATGGCTTCCGTTCCTGTGGCGCTGGGGACGTTGATGGGGCTAAAAGTTCCCCCGACCAACACAAAGCCGTGCCGCCTACCGTCATCATACCATCCTACGACATCGCCGTGATCGTTGATCCCGTGGGCGAGGGTCTGAACGGCCCCGGGGAAGTCGATCGTGCTGAAGGCACCGCCGCTCTGAGCGAACCCGTGTGCTCCCTTCGCGTCCGAATAGGCCCCCACGACGCGGCCGCCGTTGTTGATCCCGAAAGCCGCCTCTCTCAAGGTGGGGCCGGGAACCGGAACGGTGCTGAAGACTCCCTGGGTGAGCACAAACCCCCGCCACTTCCCCGAGTTGTCGATAGTGAATCCGACCACCTGGTTCGCGTCGTTGAGCCCGGTCACGATCGTATCCCTGGCATTGGGAACGTCGATTTGAATAACGGGACGGGACACGGCCGATGAAGCCGTCCGCATACCGGATCCGGTCAGGCACAGCGCCAGGAGCAACGATCCTAGCGCCAGACCGCCGCGTCCACCCAGAATCCTGATGCCGTTCGTGGTCATTGACGGCGCCTCCCGCGCCTCGTCGTCGAGGCGTCGGATGTACAAGCTGCTCTCTCTTGGGATGCCCGCAGGGGCAAATTTTCCGAACTTGGGCGGCGGACTCCTGCATCCGGACGGCGATCCGGCCGGCGGGGGTCCGCGCACCCCCGCCGGCCAGAGGAACGCTGGCCCTCCAACGGATGGACGGCACCCACCAACGTTGCGGCGACGGGAATGGACCACGCCGGCGCGCGTGGTGATGTCCTCACCACTCCCCGACTTGGGTATATTTCTACTGGCGGCTTGGGAACCGGTTGGCCTTCACCGATTCCTACTTTGTGCATCCTGCTCAGCGACACTTTGGGTGCCAGGATAGGATCAACGGGGGCGAATTAATTCGCCCGGGGCCACCTCAGTGGGTTCTAAACCCACCCCCGGCCGCCTAGCCCTCACCGCTCGCCTGTTCCTGCCGACACCTCCACTTCCCGCTCTCGGCCCGCTGTCCCGCCTCTGTGGCAGCGGAGACGCTGCGCCGGCGAGCACTGCGCAACTCGAGATCTTTCCCCGTTCCGTCCGAGGCAGGACTCTTCGAGCCGGCGGTCCAACCCCTCGACCATGATCGTCGGCGCCGCGGAGCCCCGCGGGAGGCCCGCGGGGCGGGTGCAGCTGGAACCCCTGGTTGCGGTCGTTCTCTGGGGCGGGATCTACGCGGGGGCTAAGCTTGGGTTGGCGGAAATCCCGACCCTGACCTTCACCTACCTCCGGGTCCTGCTGGCTACGTTGGTTTTCGCCGCAACCGTCCGTGGGTGGACCGCCCTCATCCGGCCGACTGTATGGAAACCCCTCCTCGGGGCCGGTCTGGCGCAAACGGCATTCCAACTCATGCTGATCGCCGGCCTGCGGCGGACGACCGCCGGGACCAGCGCGATCCTGCTTGCCGCGGCCCCGCTCCTGACCGTGGGATGGCTCGGGATCACCGGTCGGGAGGGGATCGCGGGGCGCCAGTGGGCCAGCCTGCTCGTCGGGTTCGTCGGCGTGGCACTCGTCGTCCGGGGAGGAATGAGCGGGCTGGACCGAGTGCACGTGGCCGGAGATGTGCTCGCGCTCGGCGCGGCCGGCGCGTGGGTGTGGTACAGCCTCGCGATCGGTCCCGTGGTCGGTGAGCTCGGCGCGATGCGCGCGACCGGGGGTGCGATGGCGGTCGCGGCGGTATTCCTCACCCCGGTCGCGCTCGCGGGAACCGGCCACCTTCGATGGCAGGCGGTCACGTGGCCGGCGTGGGCGGGCCTCGTGTACAGCGCGACCGCGGGGATGGTCGTCGCGATGGCGTTATGGAGCAGATCGGTCCGGCGGTTGGGACCGCGCCAGACCATGGTGTACGTCTATCTTGAGCCGGTCTCCGCCGTCGCGATCGCCGCCGTGCTGCTCGGCGAAACCCTGACCCCGATCCAGATCCCGGGGACGCTCCTGACGTTTGCCGGCGTATGGCTGGCGTCGAGCTAGCCGCGCCGCCCGCAGCCCGATCGGAGGACTCCTGACACGGCCGCATCGAAGGATGCGCTGCGCGGTCGCACGGGATCTGAGCCAGAGCGGAGGAAGCCGATCATGCCGCACGTTGCCCCCGGAGTCTACAACATCACGGCCACGCCGCTCGATCCGTCCGGCGAACTGGACCTTGCCGGACTGCGCAGGCTGGTGGACTTCCAGGTGGCGCTCGGGGTCACCGGCCTGAGCATCCTCGGGAACCTGGGTGAGGTCCGCTACCTGACCGACGCGGAGCGGGACGCGGTGGTCGACACGACGATCGCGCAGGTCGCCGGGCGGGCACCGGTGATCGTCGGGATGGGGTTCAGCGGGCCGCAGCCACGCTGCGGCGATGGTGGCGCTGCCGGCTGGCGTCCGGGGGCAAGAGGCGATCGTGGACCACTATCGCCGCGTCGGCGAAGGCATGCCGCTCCCCATCGTCGTCTACGATGAGCCGGTGTCAAGCGGGGTGGCGATGCCCCCGGCCCTGCTCGCCCGCATCGTCGAGACCGTCCCGACGGCAGCGGTGATCAAGTTGGAGGACCCTCCGACGCCGGCGAAGCTCACGCAGATCCGTCGGCTCCTCGGGGACAGGGCCCAGATCTTCGGCGGACTTGGGGGGACGTTCTTCCTCGAGGAACTGGGGCGCGGGGCGGTCGGGACGATGACCGGGTTTGCCTACGCCGAGATTTTGGTAACGATCTACGCTCGGTTTACGAGCGGAGATACACCCGGCGCCCGGTCGGTGTTCGAACGCTACCTTCCCCCTCATCCGCTACGAGGCTCAGCCCGGGATCGGGCTCGCCCTACGGAAGGAGATCCTCCGCCGCCGTGGGGCGCTGCGGACGGCTGTGGTGCGGCCCCCGGCCCAGCCGCTGGACCCGGAGACGCTGACCGAGCTCGACGCCACCCTGGCCTCGGTGGGACTCGCCGGCAAAGACCCGGTGCTCAACGTCCGCTGAGCCGCGTTTGCCCCGACGTCGATAGAGGCCCCGGCCCCCCTTACCTCGCCCCACGAATCTTCCAGACGAAGACCGAGCCGAGGGTGACGTAGACGATCGCCAGGGCGAACGCGACAGAGTAGCCGAGATTTGACCCACCGCGGTTGAAGGCGTCGATCACCGGCCCGGCCAGGATCGGCGCCACCACCTGCGGCAGCGTGTTGGCGATCGCCCAAATCCCGAGATCCTTTGCCGCGGACCGGGTCGGCGGCAGCACGTCGATCGCCAGCGCCCAGTCCACGCTCGTATACGCGCCGTAGCCAACCCCAAACAGAACGGCGATCACCTTGAGGGCGGAAAGCGGCGGCTGCATCAGGAGCCCGAGGCTGGTCAGGGCAAGGAAGAAGCCGGCCGTCGAGACGATCCCCTTCCGCCCAATCCGATCCGAGAGCACCCCGGCGGCAAGGGCCACGAGCGTTGCGGCCGCGATGGTGATCGCGCTGAGGACGCTCGTGGTGCGCGCGGCCTCCCGCACCGACAGATGTAGCGTGTCCTTCACAAAGAACTGAAGGAAGCTGATCAACGTGTAAAACCCGAGCATCACGAGCCCCCGTGTCAGGAACAGCCACCCGAAGTCCGGATAGCGCCGCGGGTCGATCCAGAAGGAGCGGAGGAAATCGGGCAGCCGTATCGGCGGGGCGGCGGGCAGCCGTTCTTCTCGGATCTGCGAGGCCATCATCGCCGTGCACACCAACAACACACCGATGTCGATGCCGTACACCAGGGGAGTCTGTCCACGCCCGACGAGATCCCCGGCGACCAATACCGCCGAGATGGTGCCGATCATCATCATGAACCCCATCACCCCGGACGTCATCCCCCGCTGCGAGGGAGGGATCTTGTCCGGGATGAGCCCGTTGAACGCCCCTCCCGCGAAGTTCGTCGCGGTCTGGACGATTACCACGGCGCCGACGTACCAGGCGTAGCCGGTCGCGTAGCGCATCGCCAAAAGGCCCAGACAGCTGACGAGCGTACCGGCGATGACGAACGGCCGCCGCCGCCCCATCGACAGCGTGGAGCGGTCGCTCAGCGCCCCGGAGATCGGCGAGATCACCATCGCCATCACCGCGCCGGCGGCGAACAACGCCCCTAGGTAAGCGCCCTTCTGCGCCTCGGGGACGAAGCGGAGGACCTCCGCCGGGATGACCACGGTGAGCAGCGCCCCCCAGTGGAAGCTGATCGCGAACCAGTACAGGCCCAGCCAGCCGACCTCCACGGGGCGGACGAGGCGGGTGGGGGGTCCGGCGCCTGCCACGGGGATCATCTAGACGTCTTCGTCGGCCTTCTCCGCCACGGTCTCGCGAATCTCTCGCCGGAGGACCTTCCCGATGGCGCTCTTCGGAAGCTCGGTGACGATCTCGATCCGGCGCGGCACCTTGAACGACGCGAGGCGGCTCCGGCAAAACTCGACCAACTCGCGCCGTACCTGCTTGGGATCGTCGGTGACGCCGTCCTTCAGCACGACCTGCGCCACGAGGAGCTCACCCCGCACCTTGTGCGTGACGCCGGTGACCGCCGCTTCCTTGACTTTGGGGTGTTCGTGGAGCAGTTCTTCAATCTCCCGCGGATATACCTTGAGTCCGCCGACGTTGACGAGATCCTTCTTGCGGTCGATGATGAAGAAGTACCCCTCCTCGTCCATGCGGGCGATGTCGCCCGTATGCAGCCAGCCGCCCCGCAGCGTTTCGGCGGTCTCCTGCGGAGCGTTCCAGTACCCCCGCATCACCTGAGGGCCGCGGATGACCAGCTCCCCGCTCTCGCCCAGCGGGAGCTCGCGCTCCCCGGTATCGAGGTCGACGATCCGCGCCTCGGTGTCCGGCAGCGGCAGACCGATGCTGCCCACCTTGTGCTGTCCGTACACCGGGTTGACGTGGGTCCCGGGCGAGGCCTCACTCAGCCCGTACCCTTCCAGCACCGTGGCTCCGGTCAGCCGTTCGAACTCGGCCTGCACCTCGCCCGACAGCGGTGCCGACCCACTGACGCAGACCTTGATCGAATGGAGGTTGTACCGCTGGACGTCCTTCAGGTGATTGATCGCCAGGTACATCGCCGGCACACCGGGGAAGATCGTCGGTCGGTGGCGTGCGATCATCGCGGCGACCACCCGAGTGTCGAACAAACCCATGACGACACAAATCACGGTCGAAGCCACACTGATCGCGGTGTTGAGCGCGACCGTCAGCCCGTAAACGTGAAAGAACGGCGCGACCCCGAGGAACCGCTCTTTGCCCTCCTCAAGCGTCGTCAGCCAATGCCGCATCTGGGTGCAGTTCGTCACAAGGTTGCGGTGGGTGAGCATCGCCCCCTTGGGCGTCCCGGTCGTGCCGCCGGTGTACTGGAGGACCGCCAGATCGTCCGGGGCCACTCGGACCCCGGGCGCGCGGGGGGATGCGCTCCGAAGAAGCGACACGAGCCGAAGTCCCTCCCCCGGGTTGGCGGTACCGCGCAGTTTGTACCAGGCCAACTGCTTCCACGGAAATGGGAAGAAGTCATAGGGCTCAGTCACAATCAGGGACTCGATTCGAGTTTCGGCCATCACCTCGGTCAACCCGGGGACGAACCGCGAGAGCGTGAGGATGATCTTCGCCCCGGAGTTCCCGAGCACCGTGGCGAGGTCGCGGGACTTGTAGAGCGGGTTGATGGGGACGACGACGGCGCCCGCCTTGAGTGCCCCGTAGAAACCGACGACAAACTGGGGGAAATTGGGGAGCTGGATGGCCACACGGTCGCCGGGCTTGACTCCGAGCCAGAGCAGCGCGTTCGCGAACCGGTTGGCAAGCTGGTCGACCCGACGGTAGGTGAACACCGAGGAAAAGGTCGGCGCCGCGAGGAGGATTGCGGCGTGGCGCGGGGACCGCCGGGCGTGCTCCTCGAGAAAATGGTGCACCGGCACCTTCGGATACGATAGGGTCGCCGGCACCCCCGCCTCATAGCTCCGCAGCCAGATGCGGTCCATCGCCCTCCTCCTGTTCGCCTTGCTCACCCAGCCCCGCCATTCCACCCACGGGCGCCGCGGCGGCGCCCCGTTCGCGCCGAGGAAACGAAGAGAACGGGCCCTCTCGGGAAACACAGGTGCCGCGATGAGCACCGGTACCGAAGAGTCCGGGCGGGGAAGAGCGGACCGCCCTATGCTCCCCTCCACTCTGCCGGGAGCTCAGTGAGGACCACCCGAATGCCGGATTCGTCCGCCGGCTCGGCCCCCGGCGGGGCGTTGGCTCAGCCATTCGGTGGATGCCCCCGCCCCCCTGCTGTCGGGTTTCTCGCCTGCCCGGTTGCCGGGTGGCGGCATGGGCGGCGCTCAGGTCCGCCGACCCGGGACCGGAGGAAGGGCGTGCTTAGTCCGGGGATCGATGCCGTCACCCCGGGAAACTGTTCTCGATTCTCATTTTCCCAGGATGCCGCGGGCTCCGTGGCGCGTCTTGGCTCTGCGGGGTATCATTCAGTAGATCTGCTTTCTCAACTCCTCGGGTTTCAGCACAGTGACCATCCCCCGATGGCGGCGGACCCATCCCTGCCGGGCGAAGATCCCCAGGCACTTGTTGATGCTCTCCCGGGTACCGCCCACCAACTCTGCCAATTCCTCCTGGGTCAGCTTGGGGGCGCTGAGGCGTCCATCCGGGCCCTCGATCTTCGCCCCGGCGAATTGGAGGAGTACCTTGGCCAGCCGGGCGGGGATGTCCAGAAAGACGGCATCGTGCACCTGGTCAGTTGTCCGCCGCAGACGGCGGGCGAGAACAGACAGCAGGCTGGCGGTCGCGCGAGGGTGTTCCTCGAGAAACCGGAGCAGATGGTCCCGATCGAGCGCCCCGAGTTTGCAGTCCACTCTGGCCACCGCCGTGGCGGAGCGGGGCTCACCATCCAAGAGGCTGAGCTCGCCAAAGAACGCCCCCTGCCCGAGCAGCGCGAGGGTGGCTTCCTTCCCCCTCCCCGACATAACGGTCAGCTTTACCTCGCCCGTTTCGATGAGGTAGAGGGTCGTCCCCGGGTCGCCTTGGTGAAAGATGATGGACCCCTTGGGATAGCGACGAAGGCGGATGAACGTGGAGAGGGCGTCGAGTTCGCTCCGGGAAAACTCGGCAAAGAGAGGAACTTGTGCCAGAAGGCTTGGCATACTCCCCCCCTTGTCCGTTAGTATACACCCGGCGGGCGCGGGGCTGCGCCGCCGGACCTTTGCAAGGGAGCGCGGGCGACCGGCGTGCGGAAGCATCGGTAACGCGCGCTCCCGGCCCGAACACTCGGGGCCGGGAGCGGCGGTGGTGGCGTGGGATTCGAAGGCAGGACTAGGCGAGGTGAATCACGACCATCTTCAGCTCGGTCATCTCCTGCACCGCGTACTTCGGCCCCTCCTTGCCGAAGCCGCTGTCCTTGAGCCCGCCGTAGGGCATCAGGTCCGCCCGCCACTGCGGGCCCCAGTTGACGTGGAGGTTACCGGATTCGACCTGCTGCACGAACTTCATCGCCCAATCAATATTCTGCGTGAAGATCCCCGCAGACAGGCCGTAGTTCGTGTCGTTCGCCATCGCGATCGCTTCGTCGATGGTGCCGACGGGGGTGACCGCGACCGTCGGGCCGAACACCTCGCTCCTGGATACGCGCATCTCGGGCTTGACGTCCGCCAGCACCGTGGGCGCGTAAATCGCCCCGTGACGCTCTCCACCCGTGACGAGCTTGGCCCCCGATGCCACGGCCTCGCGCACCCATTCGTCGACCCGCTGCGCGTCCCGCTCGCGCACCATCGGTCCCATCTTCGTCTTCTCGTCGAGGGGATTCCCGGTCGCCAGCGCGGCCACTTTTGGCTTGAGCGCGTTCAGAAGGTCGTTGTAGATCGGTTTGAGTGGAAGGATCCGCTGCGCGCTGATGCAGACCTGGCCGGCGTTGCTGAACCCGGTCGCGGCCACCGCGGCCGCGACCTTCTCGATGTCGGCATCGGGCATCACGATCAGCGGCGAGTTACTGCCCAATTCCATCGTCACCTTTTTCAGACCGGCCACCTGGCAGATCCGCTCGCCGACATCTCGGCTCCCGGTGAACGTGATCTTGCGCACCCGCGGGTCCCGGCAGAGCGCCTCGCCGACCTCCCCGCCGCTCCCGGTGATGCACTGAATACCCTCGGGGGGCGTGCCGGCCTCGAGCATGATCTGGGTGAGCTTGAGCGCGCTGAGCGGCGTGTCGGTCGCGGGCTTCACGATCACGCTGTTGCCGGCGGCGAGCGCCGGGCCCACCTTGTGGCAGACCAGGTGGAGGGGGAAATTAAAGGGACTGATTCCCAGGACAACCCCGCACGGGACCCGGACGGTGAACCCGAACTTCTGCTGGGTGACCCCCGGTGCGCCGTCCAGCGCGATCGTCTCGCCGTATTGACGCTTCGCTTCCTCGGCCGACAGGGCGATGATCTCGGTGGCGCGCGAGACTTCGAACCGCGCCTCCCCGATGATCTTGCCTTCCTCAAGGGTAATCGTGCGCGCGAGATCCTCGGTGCGTTGGGCCATCAGGTCCGCGGCCTTCCGCAGGATCTGGTAGCGCTCGTATCCGGTCAGCCGCCGCATCGCGCGCGCGCCGCGGGTCGCGGTGGCCAGCGCCCGCTCGATGTCGTCCGCGTCGGCCTTGGGGACGGTGTCGACCTGGGAACCGTCGAACGGATTGGTCACGGCGATCGTTTTGGGCTTGTCGACCCATTCGGTCCCGACGTACATCTTCATAGGCGTCCCACCTCCATCTGAATCTCCCCCGAGCGTCGCGATCCCTCTGACGAGTCAGCCTACGGACTATCCCTAGCGTACTCTCTGGGACGGAGGAACTCCAGGAGAAATTCTCGCGCGAATCGGTCGCCGCGAAGGAACCTCTGTTCGAGTGTCGCCGGCAGGGCACGGCCGCTCCGCGCGTAAGTTATTTAGCCGATGGAAACCCAAAGGCGGGGCCGGCGCATCCGCCGGGCACGGGTGTCCAAGGAGGAGGCGTGGGAATGCGGGTTGCGGTGATGGGTGCCGGGGGAACGGGGGGGTTCTACGGAGGCCTCCTGGCGCGGGCGGGGGAGGACGTCACGTTCATCGCCAGGGGGGCGCACCTGGAAGCGATCCGCGCCAGCGGCCTCGTGGTGAAGTCCCGGCTCGCGGGCGATTTCACCGTCCGCGCCAGCGCCACGGACGACCCCAAGGACATCCCGCCGGTCGACCTTGTCCTGTTCTGCGTGAAGACGTACGACACCGAGTCCGCGGCGGCGCTGATTCGGCCGATCGTCGGTCCGGACACCGTGATCCTGTCCGTGCAAAATGGAATCGACAACGACGAGCGGATCACGCGGGTGGTCGGGCGAGGGACGGCGATCTCCGCCGCGGCCCAAGTCAACGCCCACGTCGAAGCGCCGGGCGTGGTTGGGCAGCCGGCCGGGCCGGGAAGGCTCATCTTCGGAGCCAACGCGGGGGGTCTTGGCGCGCGGGTCGAGCACCTCTTCCAGCGGTTTGTGAAGGCCGGGGTCGCCGCCGAACTCCAGCCCGACATCAACACCGTCCTGTGGAGCAAGTTCCTGTTCATCTGCGGGTTCAGCGGCGTGACCGCGCTGACCCGGCTGACGATTGGCCCGATTCTGGCGTGCGAGGAGACCCGCGAGCTGTTCCGGGGGGCGATGCTTGAGGTTGAGGCGCTGGCCCTGGCGTCGGGCGTCGCACTGCCCAAGGGCATCCCCGACCAATCGATCAAGTTTTCCGGCAACCTGGAGCCCTGGGCCAAAGGGTCGATGGCGCACGACCTGTCGCTGGGGCGGCGCATTGAGGTGGAGAGCCTGAACGGAACCGTGGTCAGGCTCGGGCGGGCCCGCAAGATGATCACCCCGATCAACTTCGCGATCTATGCGGCCCTCAAACCTTTCGTGGACGGGCCTCCCCCGGATCCCAGACCACAGGCGTGAGGGGGCCGGGCTAGTCCTCCCAGGCGCCGAGGAGGCGGCGCAGCACCAGCAGCTGCCCCAGATGGTACGCGTTGTGGTCCGCCACCAGCAGGAGCTCGTGCAGCAGGGTCGGCCCGTCGGGGTCGGCCGGCACCCTGGCCAGGAGATCCGTCGCGGGAGCCGCGGCCATCGCTTCGAGCGTCTTGAGGTCGGCCTCGAACCCCCGCACGCTCTTGGCCCAACTTCCTCTGGCCGGCGGTGCCGCGGCCGGCCAGTAGCCGCCGGGCCACGGCGGCGAAACGTGATCGGGATTTCGGATATATTCGAGGATGTCCCATTGGCAGATCCGCAGGTGCTCGAGTTGCTGCCACGGGCTGTAGGGGGCGCCCCGCGGCTTCTTCCCCTGCAGCCCCTCCGGCATCTTGGCGAACGCCTTCTTAAACCCGACGTGCGCGTGGCCGCCGCGCAGCAACCACACCACCTCTTCACGCAGCGCCGCCTGGCTCGCCATAGCGATCTCCCCTCCTCGCGGATCGAGTTGGCGTTCCTTGTTTAGGTGTGTGCCTCACGCCCGGCCCGCGATCCGGGACACCAGCGCCCGCTCCTCCTCGCCGAACCACGGAGGCCCGCCCGCCGCGGCGTTTTCTGTCATCCGCCCGGGCGAGGAGGTGGCGGGAATCGCCACGTGGCAGCGCGGGTCGCTGAGAACCCACTTCAGCAGGGCCTGGGCCCACGTCTCGACTCCGAAGGGCCGGAGGAGCCTCAGCTCCGCAGCGGTCGGCGGGTGGCGCATCAGCCCGCCCTCAGCGAACGGGCGCATGACCACGACCCCGAGCCCGAGATCGGCGGCCAGGGGGAGGATCTCGCGCTCCACCTCGCGCTGCAGGGGATTGTACGGCACCTGGATCGCGGCGACGCGCCCGGTCCGCATCACCTGGCCCAACTCACCGAACGCCGCGGCGTTCCAATGGGTGGCGCCGATCGCGGCAACCAGACCCTCGTCCCGCAGCCGTTCCAGCATCGAGAGGTGCTCGCGCCACAATACCAGATTGTGGACCTGGTACAGGTCGACGCGGTCCCCGAACAAGGCGAGCGCACGCTCGGCCTGGTTCCGCCCCTCCGCTGGCGTCTGCGCCCAGATCTTCGTCGCGATCAGCGCCGCGGCGCGGCGTCCCCGTAGGGCGCTTCCCAGCACCCGCTCAGCCTCCCCATACATCGGCGAGCTGTCGATAAAACCGGCGCCGACGGCAAGCGCTTCGTCGACGATGGCATGCGATCGCCGCTCGGGCTCCTCCCCGCGGACGTCGAACGTCCGCCACGTGCCCATGCCGACCGCCGGGACCCGCAGGCCCGTCTTCCCGAGCACCCGATGCTCCATCGACGGCACGGCCGCCATGTCTACCCCGTCCTACCCGGCCGCCCGCGGCGCGCCGGGACGGAAATGTGACCCCCTTCGCCCGAACGCGCCGCGGCGCGGACCTTGCCGGCGAGGTGACGGTGCGGGTCGATCCCGTGGGGGACCAGCCAGTGGTGGGCCCAGTGCTCCAAGTGCTTGACGGCATCCTCAAGCGACCTGCCCTTCTCCGTCAGCGTGTAGGTCACGTGGATGGGGGTGCCGGTTTCCACGCTCCTCTCGATGAGGCCCGCCTCTCCGAGCTCGCGGAGACGCTGGACGAGCGCGCGCGCGGAGATCGCCGGCACCGCGCGCTCCAGCTGCGAGAAGCGCAGCGGCCCCGCCAGCATCGCGCGCAGAACCGCCCCTGTCCAGCGGCGGCCGATGAGCTCGGCCGCGCGTTGGAAGTATGGACAAAATCCGTCGGCGGGTCTCATCGTCCGTCGGGAGTGTGCTTCCCCGCAAAGACCCGATCCACCCACGCTGCCAGGACGTCGAGAAAGGCCGGATCGATCGTGTGCGGGACCGGCGACTCGTGGTAGAGGACCTCGGCCCCCGCCCGCTCCAGGAGCTCGCGCGCCCTCCGGGCAAATTCGACCGAGATGATCGGGTCGTGGGCACCGTGGGCGATCGCCACCGGCGGGAGCGGGCGGCCGAAGTCGAGCTCGAAGCCCGCCACGGTGGGGATGAACCCGCTCAGGGCGACGACCGCGGCCGGCCGGGGCAGGCTCGCGCCGAGCCCGAGCGCGTAGCTCATGACCGCCCCTTGGGAGAACCCACCGACCACGGTGCGCTCGGGGGGAATTCCCGTCTCCTTGGCAAAGGCGTCGAGCCACGCGCTGACGCGGCGATACGTCGCGTGGAAGGTCTGCGGTTCGGGGTACCCGACCCGGCCGACCGCATACCAGTGCGCCCCCCCGGGTGGGAGGGCCAGCGGCCCGCGGAGCGTAACCCCCAGCAGGCGCCGCTTGGGGTCGAGCGCGTCGAGGAGAGGATAGAGGTCATTCTCATCGGCGCCGCGCCCGTGGATGAGCACGAGGGCTCCTTGGGGCTCCGATGCCGGAGGCCGAAGACGGTGCACCAGAGTGCGGTCCGTGGACGTGTTCACCGCGCCACCTCCTCGCCCTTCGATCCCGCCGGCCTCCGCAGGCTCGGCAGCGGCGTCAGGGTCCGCTCCAGCTCCGCACGCAGGTGCTCGAACTTCGGCGGCAGGGCGAGCGACTCGCCGAGGTGCTCGGATGGCTCGTCGGTCGCGAATCCGGGACCGATCGTCGCGATCTCGAACAGGACGCCGCTTGGTTCCCGAAAGTAGATCGAGCGGAAGTAGTACCGATCGATGATCGGGGTGGGCCGACTCCCCCCCCGCGTCACCTGCTCGCGCCAAGCCTGGTGGTCGTCCATCATTGAGGCCCAGGCGACGTGATGGACCGTGCCCGCCCCTCCGATTCCAGACGCGCCGGCGCGGTCGTACGCATAGATCGCCCCGCGCCGCTGCCCCCTCACCTCGTAGCCATCAACACCTTGGACAAAGCCGAGCGTCTGCTCGAGGAATCTGTGGCTCCGCTCCGGATCGCCCGCATAGGCGCGGACGCCGTCGAAACCCTGGAGCGCGAGGGGGGAGGGAATCTCCGGATGCCGGGCCATCAGCGGCGCATCCGCGGTTTCGGCGACACGGATCTCGAGCCCCAGGCCCTCCGGGTCCTCGAAGCTGAGGCCCCCCGCCGTCCGACCGACCGCGGTGCCCTCACGGCGGAGACGCTCCTCCCAGAAGGTCAGAGCTTCGGGCGATGCGACGCGCCAGACGATCCGGTGCACCATCCCCGCCCCGGTGCGGCCGCGTTCGGCGCCCGGGTACTCGAAAAAAGTGAGATCGGCGCCGGCGCTCCCTTTCTCGTCGGCATAGAAGAGGTGATAGACGGTCGGGTCGTCCTGGTTGACCGTCTTCTTCACCAGACGCAGTCCGAGCACGCGGGTGTAGAAGTCAACGTTCCTCGGCGCGTCGCCCGTGATCGCGGTGATGTGATGGATGCCTTCAAGCTTCATCCGCCTGCCTCCATTATGGGTTCGGACTAATAACCTAATACGGTTTAGTAACCTAATTTATTCCCCGGGAGAACCACCCCGCGCGGAGCACCGGGGGCAAGGAGCGATCCGTCGGCTCCAGTCCAAGCGTTTCTCCTCGAATCGCTTCGGACCTGGCGAGGCCGGGGGGACGGGTCCGCTCTCGGACACCTCGGGTGCCAAGCGTCCCGTCGGCTGTGGCCCCGCCTCGCAGGAGGTGGACGCGTGAGCGTTGAGGCAGGACTCGTTCCTCAGCCGAGCGAACTGGCTCGTGTGGAGTTGGAACTGCGTTCGTTCCATGTGCACACGGCGGATTGGGGCGACCACCTCGCGCTGATCGATGGGCATTTGCGGGTCCCTCGCGCCGCTCTCGTGACACTCGTGCTGCAGGACCCCCGCCTGGTGAGTGTCGATCCTGTCTGGGTGCGGGCGGGGGAGCACACCCGGGTCATCCACGTCCTCGACGCGGTGGAACCGTGCGTCAAGCCCGAACCGACGACGGCCTTTCCGGGCTTTCTCGGACCACCGGACGTGGCCGGCACCGGTCGCACCGACCGCCTCACCGGAATCGCCGTGCTGACGGCCGCCGACATCCCCGATCAGGCAGACAGTCAGGGGCCGAAGGAAGCCATCCTCGACATGTGGGGGCCCGGGGGGACCTACCACCCATTCTCGGGTTTGACCAACCTCGTCTTACAGTTCGCCTGTCACGAGAGGGTAAGCATCGCGGAAGCGGTCGCGGCCGGCCGCCTGGCCGCAATCCGCGTCGCGTCCTATCTAGCCGGCGCGGCACACACCGCGAACCCCGATCACGTCGAGCGGTTGGCGTTGGCGCCCCGAGCCCCGGATCTCCCGGGGGTCGTCTATGTCTGCCTGGCCATGCGCGAGGGCGAGGTGCACGGGACCTATCTGTACGGGAAGCTGGTGGAGAGCCTCCCGGCGCTGCTGCACCCGAACGAGGTGTTGGACGGGGCCGTGGTCAGCGGAGACTACTGGATCGCCTGCCATCGCGTCCCGACGTATTACTATCAGAACGATCCGGTGATCCGGGCGCTGTACGCACGGGACGGCCGGGAGATCGCCTTTCTGGGCGTGCTCGTCTGCCGCTGCCTGATCCCCGCGCAGGCCGAAAAGCATCGCCAGGCGGCTCAGACCGCAAAGGTGGCGCGGATGCTCGGCGCGGCCGGCGCGGTGGTGACGATGTCCAACGGCGGCCACGCCTACGCCGATCAGATGCTGATCTGCCAGCACCTCGAGCGGGCGGGGATCCGCACGGCAATCTCGGTGGACGAGTACGCCGACCGGGACGGTTCGGACTTTCCTCTGGTGACCGTCGTGCCGGAAGCTGTGGCCATCGTCAGCAACGGCAACCAGGAGCAGGTGGTGGATCTTCCGGCTGCCGAGCGGGTGATCGGCGGCCGCGACTTCCGCGCGGGCAACACGTACGAGGCCGCGTTCAGTCGTCGGCCGGACGAACCGCTTTCGGTGGCCCTACGCCAAGTCTACTGCGCAACGAGCCAGAGCGGCTTCGGACGCTTGCGCTGCGTAGCGTATTAAACGCAGCGGAACCCGCCGGCACGGTCCACCGGCGGTCGATGAGGGACAAGGGGGAACACGGATGCGCATCGTCCACTACCTCAACCAATTCTTCGCCGGACGGGGCGGCGAAAGCGAGGCCATCCTGCCGCCGGGGATGCTGCCCGGCCCTGTGGGACCGGGCCGGTTGCTGAAATCGCACCTGGACGGAGACGCGGAGATCGTCGCGACCCTCTACTGCGGTGACAACTACGCGACGGAGCGGGAGGCGGAAGCCGGCAAGAAGCTCGCCGAATTCCTGGCCGAGGCGAAGGCGGACGTCCTCGTGGCGGGTCCGGCGTTCTCCTCGGGTCGTTACGGGCTCGCGTGTGGCCTGGCCTGCAGGTTGGCCGCGACCCTCGGGATTCCGGCGGTCGCCGCCATGCATCCCGAGAACCCGGCCGTCGAGATCTACCACCGCGAGGTGCTGATCGTGCCGACCGCGGCCGACGCCGTCGGCATGGACGAGGCCCTCAGAGCCCTCGCCCGTTTCGCGGCCCGTTTGGGCAATGGCATCGAACTCGGACCCGCGGACAAGGAAGGCTACCTTCCCCGCACCCGCCGGAATGTCTTCGACGGGGACACCGGCGCCGAACGGATGGTGGCGATGTTGTGCGATCGTCTGGGGGGGCGGGCCTTTCAAACCGAGTTGCCGCTCCCGGCCATCGATCCCGTGCCCCCGGCTCCGCCCATACCTGATCTGAGGACGATCAAGTTGGCCGTCGTGACCACCGGGGGGGTCGTTCCCCCCGGCAACCCGGACCACCTTGAGTCGTGGCGGGCCAGCCGCTGGGCGAAGTACCCCCTGGACTCCGTCGAGAGTTTTACCTGCGTGCACGGCGGTTTCGACAATCGGTTCATCCGCGACGATCCCCGGCGCGTCGTGCCGGTCGACGCGCTGCGGGAATTGGAAGCGGAGGGGCGGATCGGCTCCCTCCACCCCGAACTCTTCGTGACCGTCGGCAACGTCGAACCGGTGGAGCGAGCGCGCCGCTTCGGACGCGAGATCGCCGCGGAACTACGCGCCGCCGAGGTGCAGGCGGTGGTGCTGACGGCGACCTGAGGGACCTGCAATCGTTGCGGGGCAACGATCGCAAAAGAGATAGAGCGAACCGGCATCCCCACGGTCGTCGTTTCGGCTTTGCCGGTCATTCCACTGGCCGCGGGGGTGTATCGAGTCGTGGCGGGCAAGGCGGTGCCGCACCTGATGGGTGATCCCCTGCTGTCCCGCGACGCCGAGCGCGCCTATCGC
Source organism: bacterium (assembly GCA_035307765.1). NCBI lineage: Bacteria > bacterium. The sequence goes on from DATGHU010000018.1 coordinate 25,631, forward strand.
CGGTCGCTGACTGAGTTGGCGCTGACGGCCCTGACACGCAAGGTGGACGCCCCGACGTTGGTCGCCGCCGACGTGTGAACGGATAACACGCCGGGGTGGACGAGAGATCCGTAGCCGCTGTCGTCAGGTTCGGCACCAACGGTGTGTGATGAGGCGGGGGTCAAATAGCCGACGTTTTGTTGGCGGAGGGTGCTCTATTCTCTCGCTATTTGAACTCCTCAGAGTGCGGGTCACGTTGACCCTTCCCAAGTAGATTAGGGGCCGCCGGCGGACGCCGAAGTGTCCGAGCGCTCTACCCTGCTCCCATCATTCTAGCCTCCCGTTCGTCTGACACCACAAATAGAGGGTTCCTCCCCAACTACCAGTATAGGGACTGAAGATAATCTCGCATAACCTCGGACCTCAAGCGCAATCCTGACGACATGTCGGGCGTAAGGGGAAAGGATGTGGAGTCAACGTCGAGGAGGATACGCCAGGTCACAGAAGAGATTGTCCACACCAAGATCCGATATCTTAAGGAGCACACGGGACATGGCCCCGAAGGTATCGGACGTACGCAATAGACGACATGATCTCATCCGCTTGTTCAAAGTCCTGACGAAAGTGGAATACGAGCAAGCACAAACCCCTGAAGGCGAGAGGGCGATCAAAGAGAGCCGTGCGCGGATGACTCAGGACCTCCGGCCCTCCTTTGAACAGCTCTTCAAGGATTTAGGTGGGGGCGAACGTGGTCAGCATGCACACCGATGTCAGCACAAAGACGGGTGAGCGCCTCACCGTGTTCGTGTTCGACCGCAAGTTAACAGATCTGCCGGAGTAGCCGAACGATGCCCTGTGGACATTCTTTTTCACAATACACTTACGCTCGACCGCTAGCGCGCCTTTAGGCGGCTGGTATGCGGGGCAGCCGCGTCGTTGACCCTGACTGCTGCCCCACCTTACCAGCCGCATGCCGGGTGGGGCCACTCCCGTCTCCACCCGGGGCCACCGAGAGGTATGCTCAGAGACTTGTGAGTATCTCAAGCCTCCCCCTCCAGCCAAGATTCTGTTTATGCCCACTTTTTGAATAGTTAGACTGTCGAAGTTCGGACAATGTTCGGAGAAGACTCTTGCACGTCAAGACATACGGCTGGAGTTCGAAGTCGAGGCATCCCCGTCTTTTTGCTGGCGGAGGGGGAGGGATTTGAACCCCCGATGGCCTTGCGGCCATAGCGGTTTTCGAGACCGCCCGATTCAGCCAGGCTCTCGCACCCCTCCGCGCAGGCCATCCCCTATTCTACTTCCCGAGGAGTTTACTGCCTAGGACCGCTCGGTGAGGAGAGGGAGGCATCTCTGTAAGGCCCCCCTCCCGCTCCGCAGGAAGGAATGTGGCTCTCCCGCTGGAATTCCGCGATCACTGTACATCGTGTTTCGGGAAGGGCTTCGCGTGCGACGCGACGGCATCGGGCAATCGTGGTCTCGCCCCCCTGAATCTTCGAATCGGGTTGGGCACCTTCTCTCTTCTGAGTGGCTGGGCCGAAGTCACGCACTTTGCCGGGGGCGCGGTGTGCCGACGCCGCCCGCTGCGGAAATTCCACGGCCTGGAGATTTGTGATGGTAGCCATGCCCCTCCGGCAGGCCCCCGCACGGGGTAAGGCACGCGTCACCTACGGTATCAAACTGGATACGGTTGGATCGGCCGTTCTCCCCTCAGCGACCATGGGCCATTCCGAGCCCATGAACTATGCCTGACGCGTCGGCCCAACCGCTCCACGATTGGCAGAACTTCTACCTCCTAATCGGCGGAGCGTCTGCAACCCTGGTCGGTCTGATGTTTGTCGCGATCTCGGTTGGCGCCGGGCTGTTTGCCAAGCGAGCCACCCCGGGGCTCCGGGCGTTCGTCAGCCCAACGCTCATCCATTTCGTCTACGTCCTGGTAACCGCGTCGGTGGTTCTGATTCCGACCGTGACACAAATGGTGCTCGGCGGCCTGCTCGTGGTCGTCGGCCTGATCAGTTTCGGGGTTACGCTCAGCAGGTTGCCGTTCTTGCATCAGCAGTTCCGCAAGGAAGAGATCGATAAAACAGATTGGGTCTGGTATTTCGTCGTTCCTTCAGTCGGTTATCTCCTCTATGTCGGAACCGGCGTTGGACTGCTCAAGGACATCAAACAGGCTCTCGATGGACTGGCGTGGGCCAGCATCTTGCTTCTCGTGACCGGCATCCGAAACGCGTGGGACTTGGTCGTCTGGATGGTGCTGAGCAAAAACGACATCCCCACCGATCAACGTAGCGGGGAACCCCTCGGTCAAGGTGCCAGTGGAGCGACCCCCGAACGCCAAGTCGATCCGGCGGCTCAGGCCCCGAAGGAACCCAAAGAACGCCCCGCCAGCCGCGCACTCCCTCCGTCGCACCAAGCCGATGTCGCCCGTGCTCTCCAGGAGGCGGGGCTCAATCCCAGTACGTTCACTTGGGCGCTCCAACCTAATCGACACGCCCTGATCGGCCCGCTCATTTCCGCTTTGGTCCACACGCCGACCGGTTGTTTCTTCAGATTTGAGTTCGCCGACGATGCTCGCGGGGAAAATCGCGTTTCTGTGTTCGTCCCCGGCAAGGGGACACCCGAGGTCACGCAACGGGCGGGGTCCTGGGAAGAGCAACTGGGGCAAATTCGCACATGGCTGAATTCCCTGAGCAACGCCCGGAGGTAGGGACGCTTCGTTTCTCGCCACCCTGGAACGATGGTTCCGATGGCATGTCGGAGAAGAACCGAAGGACCCCTTCCGGTCGAGAACCCCGGCCAAGTGGAGCGGGAACCCAAGGCAAAAGACTCGCCGCGTGACCTTCCCACATCCGCGGGCCCAACCGAACAACACCGATGGGAGGACCTCCACCTGAGTGGGTACCCCCTGTCCGGCACGTTCCACCACCTTCATCCACGTGTCACTCTCCGCCCCATGGGAGGGCTGAGCGCAACGAGCCCGGGGAGGAGAGGGCAACGACGGCATAAAAGCGTACACAGTAACACTTTGGACTCGCCTGGGGCTAGGCATCATCGCGGTGCGAAGAGGGGGCAAGATGATGAAGCGCGGATTCGTACGACCGTCTCTGATCCTTGCACTCGCGTTCGTGGTCGGACTGACGCTGGTCGGCGTCCCCCGAGGGGGGCAGGCGGCAGCCCCGACATCGCTCAAGATCGCTGTGGGAATCGACGCGGACACGCTCGATCCCGAGGGACAGACCACCACCACCGTGGCGAACATGGTGGAATACATGTTCGACTCCCTGTTGTGGCCCAACGACGAACGATCGGGCGTTCAGCCGGGGCAGCCTCAGTACACGAAGCTCGTGCCGATGCTCGCCACCTCCTGGACGGTGAGCAAGGACGGGCTCACCTATTCGTTCAAGCTGCGGCAGGGGGTGAAATTCCACGACGGGACCGACTTCAACGCTGAGGCGTTGAAGTTCAACATCGAGCGGTGGGTGGACCCGGCCGTCCGCAACCCCAACCGATACTACTTCACCGACATCGACCTGACCAAAATCGAGATCCCGGACCCCTATTCGATCACCCTGCACCTCAAACAGCCCAGCCCGACACTGCTCGAGCGCCTGGCCGCCGGCCCCGGCGAGATCCTTTCGCCGACGGCGGTGAAGAAAATCGGGAACGACAAAATTCCGCTCGGACCGGTGGACGCCGGCACCGGGCCGTATCGGTTCAAGGAATGGGTTCACGGCGACCACATCACGCTGGTGAAGAACCCCAACTACTGGGGCAGAAAACCGACCTTCGACGAGGTCACGTTCCGGATCGTCCCGAACGCCGGCACCCGCGAGGCGATGCTGCGCGCCGGCGACGTCCAAATGGCGTTTGAACCCCCGGCCCCCGACGTCCCCAGCTTGCGCAAGGATGCGAACCTCACCGTGGTCCAAGGGCCGAGCGACCGGGATGTCTTCATTGGCCTCAACACTCAATGGGGACCGTTTAAGAACGTCAAGGTCCGCCAAGCGATGAACTACGCGGTGAACAAAAAGGCAATCATCCAGAGCATCCTGTTCGGCCTGGGGACGGTGCTTGAGTCGCCGACGACCCCATTCCTCTTCGGGTACTCGAAGGTCGAAGCGGGCGGGTGGCCGTTCAACCCGGTAAAGGCCAAGCAGCTCTTCGCCGAAGCGGGCTTTCCCAACGGGTTCGCGACAACGTTCTTCACCCCCACCGGCCGGTACATCCAAGATTACCAGGTCGCGCAAGGCGTGGCGGCTCAATTGGCCAACGTCGGCATCAAGGCGACCATCACCACCACCGATTGGCCGACGTACGTTCAGACGATCCTGACCCCCCTCGACCGCACGCCGTTGCAGATGTTCGTCTTGGGGTGGGCCACGCAGTACCTCGACGCCGACGGTGAGTTGTTCGGGCAGTTCTACTCCGCGCAGTGGCCGCCCAAGGGGCTGGCGCCGATGTTCTACAAGGACCCCAAAGTGGACGAGCTCTTGCTGTCGGGGCAGACGACCGTCGATCCGAAGAAGCGGGAGTCGGACTACAAAGTGGCGCAGGAGATGATCTGGAACGACGCCCCGTGGATCTTCCTGTGGAGCCAGGACTTCTACGTGGTGACGAGCAGCCACCTCCAAGGCGTGACCACCACGCCGAACGAGAAGTGGGCGGCGATCTACGCGACCTGGAAGTAGCGAGCCCCTCCGAGCGAGCGACGGGGCGGCGGGAACAGTTCCCCGCCGCCCCGCACCATCCGTAAAGCCGTGCTGACACCCGGTCCCGAACCCATGTCCCCCGCCCCGCCGGTGGAGCTCACGGGCCCGGCACTCGCGTTCGACGAAGTCAGCCGCCACTTCACCGTCCCAGGAGGGACGATGTATCCCGCCCTGGAGCGGGTTTCCTTCACCGTCACGCGCGGAGAGTTTCTCGCGATCGTCGGGCCGACCGGATGCGGCAAGTCCACCATCCTGAACCTGGCAGCTGGGCTGCTCCGCCCGACGAGTGGACGGGTGTTGAGCTTCGGCGCACCGCTCCTGCGGATCAACCGGCACGCCGCGTACCTCTTTCAGCAGGACGTCCTGCTCCCGTGGAAAACCGCGCTGGAAAACGTGATGCTCGGCCCCCTCCTCCACCGCTGGCCGCGGCGACGCGCGGCCGATGAAGCCCGGCGGTGGCTCGTCCGCGTGGGGCTCGGGGGGTTCGAGTCCCGCTACCCGCACCAACTCTCCGGCGGGATGCGCAAGCGGGTGGCGCTCGCGCAGAGTCTGATCGTCGGGCCCTCGATCCTCCTGATGGACGAACCGTTCAGCGCGCTCGACGTCCACACCCGTGAACTGATGGAGAACGACCTGCTGGCCCTGTGGCAGGAAGAACGGAAGACGATCGTCTTCGTCACCCACGACCTGGAAGAGGCGATCGCCCTCAGCGACCGGGTGCTGGTCCTCGCCGCCGGGCCGGGGTCGGGGGTCATCGGGGCGCACCCGGTCGCGCTCCCCCGCCCGCGGGACGTGACCGAGGTGCGCCTGCACCACGACTTCCGCGAAATCTACCGGACGATTTGGGGGCAGCTCCGCGGGGAGGTCCTCCGGGCCTACGCCGCCCAAGGCCGATCGCCCGCCGCGGAGGAGGAGGCGTGATCTCCCGCCGCTTCCGGCTGCTGCCGTATCAGCTCGGCCTTCTGGTGGGGTTGGTCCTGACGTGGCAGGTCACCACCCGAAAGGGGGGGTGGGTGGATCCGTTCTTCTTCAGCCGCCCGTCGGAGATCGCCGCGCGGGTGACGCAGTGGTTCGCGACCGGGTCGATCTACCGGCATCTCTGGACCACCGCCCTGGAAACCGTGCTGGCCTTCCTCGTCGGCGCCGGGCTCGGGGTGGCCTTCGGCTTCGTGCTCGCCCGCAACCGTGCGCTGGCGGGAGTCTTTGACCCGTACCTGAAGATCGCCAACGCCATGCCGCGGGTGGTGCTGGCGCCGATCTTCACCCTGTGGTTCGGGCTCGGGGTGCTGTCGAAAGTGGCCTTTGGCGTGACCTTGGTCTTCTTCATCGTCTTCTTCAACACGTACCAGGGCATCCGGGAGGTTGATGCCAACCTCCTAAACAACACCCGGATGCTCGGCGCGACGGAGCGGGACCTGACCCGGCACGTCCTGCTGCCCTCCGCGCTGGTGTGGATCCTCAGCAGCCTGCACACCAGCGTGGGCCTGGCACTGGTGGGGGCGGTCGTCGGCGAGTACCTCGGCTCGGGGCGCGGGCTCGGCTACGTCATCTCGCAGGCCGAGGGGACGTTCGATACGACCGGGGTGTTCGCGGGAATGACCGTCCTCGCCGTGTTCACCGTCGTCGTGGATCTCATGGTCACCTGGGTGGAGCGGCGGTTGCTGGCCTGGAAGCCGGGGACCGTCACCGCGGAGCGGGCCTAGCCGGGGGAGGACGCCCGGGCGAACGCGGGCGGGTTACGCCAGGTGGGCTCGCTTGGCGACGGCGAGGATTGTGTCGAGCATGGGGCGGAGTGGGGCACGCACCCTAGACGCCGCGGCGGCACAGGCGGCCCCGATCAGGATCCCGGCCGCGACGTCCGACGGGTAGTGCACTCCCACGACCACCCGCGCCGCCCCGATTAGTGCCGCCCCCAGCAGCCCGAGCATGCCCCAGCCGCCCTGCCCGCCCAAAAGGAGCATGACCGAGACCGCACCCGCCACGGCGGTGTGATCGCTCGGGAACGACGCGTCGCGCGGAGGTGAGGGGACGAGCACATGGGCGGGGAGCACGAGAAATGGCCGCGGTCGAGGAAAGGCGGCGTTCACCACCAGGTTGACGCCCACGGCCAGGACCGCCGCCAGCAGGGCGAGCAGGAGCGTCCCGCGCCGCTCGTCGGCGTTCCGGCCGCCCCGCCACAGCCATACCCCAATCGCTGCGTAGAGCGCGAGTCCGAACCGGGCCACCAAGACCGCACCCGGGCCGACGCCCGGGATGCTCGCCGGAAGCGCGTTGAGGAAGGCAAATCCCATTTGATCCATGAGCCTGGGAGGGACTATCTTCGATTCGGAGCGGGGCCTCCTCCTCCACCGCGCCTGGAAGGAGGCCCGCCGCCTCCGCCCGTATCTTTCCGGGGATGGGGACCTGCTGCCCGCGTGACGGAATCCGGAGGTGCAGGATGCGCAGAGAACTCGCCTTGATCGGAACGATCGGCGTGCTGCTTCTGGCCCTGGCCGGGAGCGGCAGCGCCCAGGTGGAAACCCCGAAGCTCACGGTGGCCGTCGGGGGACAGCCCCTGTACATCTATCTGCCGCTGACCCTGGCGCTACAGTTAGGGTACTTCAAAGAAGCGGGTGTGGATGTTGACATCGTGGATGTGGCCGGCGGCGCGAAGGCGCTCGAGGCGCTGCTGGGCGGCAGCGCGAGTGCCACCTGTGGATTTGTCGATCACACCATCGAGATGCAGGCCCAGGGGAAGAACATCAAGATGTTCGTTCTTTATGATCGGTACCCGGGCCTCGTCCTCGGCGTGACGAAAGCGGGCCAGACGAGAGGCATCAAGAGCATCGCCGACCTCAAGGGGGCCAAGATCGGGGTGACGGCTCCGGGGAGCAGTACCCAGTTCTTCGCGGAATATCTGCTGGCAAAGTACGGGATCCCGGTGGACCAGGAATCCTACATCGGGATCGGCACCGCCACAACCGCGGTGGCGGCGGCGCGGCGCGGGGTGGTTGACGCGCTCGTCAACGTCGATCCGACGATGACGATCCTGACTCAAAGCGGCGACGCGCTGATCCTGGCGGATACGCGGACCACCCTCGGCACCCTCAGGGTCTTCGGGGGGCCCTACCCCGCCGGCGGGCTGTACGCCAGCCCGACCTTCATCGAGCGGAACCCCAAAACGATCGAGGCGCTCACCGTCGCGTCGGTCAAAGCGCTCCACTGGATCAAGACGCACACGTCCGAGCAGATCGCCGATGAGATGCCCGCGCAATTCTACCAGTCGGAGAAAGCCCTCTACGTCGCCTCCCTCAAGGAAAACCTGGAGATGTTCTCCCCGGACGGCCGGATCCCGCTGGTCGGCCTGCAGACGATCGTCAAAGTGCTGTCGAAATTTGACAAGGTGTGGTGGCCAACGCCGGCAAGATCAATCCCCCCGACGCGTTCACGAACGCATTCGTGGACGAGGCCCACAAGATGCTGAAGTTCTAACGCCGCCGTCGATGCCAGGGCCGGCGCGCGAGCGCCTCGCCGAAATGGCCCGGCAGGCCGGCACCGAGCTGCCGCTGGCCGAGGGAGCGCTCCTCATCGCCGCAGAGGAGTATCCCTCGCTCGATGCGGCGCGCTACCTCGCGCTCCTGGACGCGCTGGCTCAGGAGGTCCGCGGGCTGGTGAGCCCCGGGGGCGATTCGGCGACCCGGATCCGGGGACTCTGCGAAGGGCTGTTCAAAAACCTTGGGTTCCGCGGCAACGCCGAAGAGTACGACGACCCCCGGAACAGCTTCCTCAACGACGTGCTGGACCGCCGGCTCGGCATCCCCATCTCGCTCGCGGTCGTCACCCTCGAGGTCGGCTGGCGCCTCCGCCTTCCGCTCTACGGCGTCGGCATGCCCGGACACTTTCTCGTCGGGTGCGAGGCCCCCGGCGAGCCGCTGTATGTCGATGCGTTTCACGGAACGATGCTGACGGCATCGGGGTGCGAGCACCTCTTCCGCCGGATGATGGCAGGAGGCCATTCCTTCCGCGAGGAGTACCTGACCCCCACCCCGGCACGGTACATCCTGGTCCGGATGCTGCGGAATTTGAAGGGGATCTACCTGCAGCGGGAAGATTTGGACCGGGCCGCCGCCGCGATCGAGCGGATCTTGCTCCTCGCCCCGGATCTTGGGGGGGACGTCCGAGACCTTGGGTTGATCCACTACCGGCAGGGGATGCTCGTGGAGGCGCGGGAGCTCCTCGAGCGCTATCTTCGGTCCGCGCCCGGGGACGCCGCGGACCGGAGGACTACGGAAGGATACCTGGCTCAGATTCGCGGGTTGCTTGGCCGCCTCAACTAACCGCCCGTGCCCCGGGGACCCTCGGTCGGCCCCGAACGTTCCCCCGCCCTTACCACCACAAGGCGGTCGAGGGACCGTAGAGATCCCTCAGCCCCCGGGGGGTGAAGGTCCGTTTCTGCTCCTTGAAGGACAGGTACTCCGCATGCATGCGCCGGTGCCGCTGATCTGACGTGCGCAGACGCCGGTGCGGCATCTTGATCAGCGCGCGCTCCACTTCCCACACGTTGTGCCGGCTCAACCGCCAGTCGCAGCGAACCAACTCGGTCAGGTCGCCGAGACCGTAGCCAACGATCCTCCCGGTCTCGTTCACGTAGGGGTCGACGTAGCTCATCACCAGATCCCGGATCGTCCTGAACACCGGCGGACGCCCGAAGAGCCCCGGATCGCGGGAGCTGGCGACCGCGCCCCACCGCCTCCCCCGCCGGAACACGAAAAGTTCGTGATCCAGGTCGTCCTGGGATTCAAGATCCACCACCAGCGGTGGGTAGCCGTACCGCTCAAGGATCATCGCCGCCGTCAGCAGCGCCTCGAGGCAGTGGGCCTCCCAATGACGGACCACTCCTCGGAAGGTCCGCAACGTCTCCCCGTGCCGCTCCCAGTTGTAGGGCACTGAACGGACCAGGGCCTGCACCTGACGCGGGGTGCGGTGGGCGCGAACAACCTTTCGTTCCTTGGGGGTGAAGGCCTGCCAGTTGGGCGTGCCGAGGGACATTATCCGAGAACGCGTCCGGGGGGCGGAGCGGCACGGCGTCGGGGCGGCGCCACGAAGGTGCGATGGCGGTCAGCGCTCCGCGCGCGACCCGATGGGCGGCGCACCGCGGCTAGCGTGGCCGCTCGTGCATACCGCCGGCGGCCGCTCGGCGCTGTGATGTCCCGCGCCCGCCCGCGGTTTTCCGCTGACCCTGGGCGAGTTCGACGCTGCGCTTGAGGGCCTCCATAAGATCGATGACCTTTCCCGGTGCCGCGGCCGGGGGGGCTTCGACGGCTTGGCCCTCAGCCTTGGACTTCAGCATCGCCAGCAATTTTTCGCGGTACTCGTCCCGGAACTCCTCGATGTGGAACTCCATCGCCAAATTGTCCACGAGTTGGACCGCCATCTTGCGCTCGTTGGGATGGACCTTCGTCTGCACCGGGAACTCGTCGAGGGCCGAGAGTGCCCGCACCTCGTCGGAGTAGAAGAGGGTGGCCATTACCATGGCTCCCTGATAGGGGCGCAGCGCCACCGGGTACTCTTTATCGCGAATCACGACCTGGCCCACCGCGACGCGGTTGACTTCCTCGAGCGCTTCTCGCAGCAGGAGAAACGCCTTGGCGCCCCCATCATCGGGGGCGACGTAGTAGGAGCGCTCGTAGTAGAGCGGATCGATCTCCTTCAGTTCTACGAATCCGGAGATGTTGACGCTGTGACTGGTATCCAGCGGGATGCCCTCGAGTTCCTCATCGGCAACGGTCACGAACTTTCCCTTGCTGACCTCAAACCCCCGCACGACATCCTTCCACTCGATCACACGATCGTGGTGGGGACAGTACCGTTGGTTCTTGATAGGGGTCAGACACTCGCTGTGGAGCAGCCGGAAGCGCACGTCCTTTTGCTCCGTGGCGGTGTACAGCTTGACGGGAAAGGTGACGAGTCCGAAGCTGATGTGCCCTCTCCAGTACGGCCGCACGTGGATTCCCTCCGTTGCGATCGGCTGAGCAATCGGGTCAAGCGACTGCCGCGCGGAACCCCCCCGCCCGACGGTAAAACGGATTGTATACCGATTGGGAGCTCTCCCGCAAGACGCGGCGAAACGGTAGGCGCACACACGTTCGATAACGATGCTCGAGCCGTCTCCACTCGCGGCCGCAAATCATTTAGGTAGGAGGGTGGCGCTCAGCGCGATGGATCGAAATCCGTAGAGCGGAATTTGAGTGGGGACGGTGGGATGCAGTGGGATAAAGCGGACGCGGTATTGGGCATGTCCTGCGCGGGACGCGGCGCCGCCCGTCAACTTTTGCCGAAAAGGGCTAGCGTGAAACCCGAGGGCCGACGGCCGCTTCGGCCTGGAGCCCCATGAGGTCGGCGAGGTGCAGGTCCGCCACGACGTCGTTGGGCTTGACAGCGCGTAGCGCCTCAAACGCCTGCTCATGATACCCGACCGCTTCCTGATATTTCCCCCCCCGGCTCGCCAGCCGGGCCAATTCGTGATAGATCGTCACCAACTCCGGCATCATCCCCGACGCTCGGCACTGTTGCGCCGCCAAGAGCATCTCCCCCTCCGCGCGCGCCAGTTCTCCCGCTTCAGCCGCCAGGATCCCCACCACGATTCGCGCCCGCGCCGCCTCGTCCGGGAGTCCCACCGCTGCGCTTCGCGCGATCGCCTGCCCCGCAGTCGACGCCGCCCGCCCCCGGTCCCCGGTCACGAAATACGCCCGCGCCAGTTCCGTCAGCGTCCGGCATTCTCCGACCCCATCCCCCAGTCGCTGTTTGATCGCCAGGCTCACCCCGAAATGCTCCAACGCCTCGGACGCCCGCCCGGTTTGCAGCATGAGGATCCCCAAGCTGTTTCGCACGTAGGCAACGTCCTGCAGATCCTCGTACTGCTCGAACAGCGCCCTCGCCCGCTCGTACAAGCCGAGCGCCCCCGAGAGATCACCGTTCGTGCTCAGCACATTTCCCAGTCCCATCAACGCTTCCCCCACCCGCTCCGGGTGGGCCGCCCCTTCGAACAGCGCCTGCGCCTCCGTATACGCCGCCACCGCGTCGTCCATGTGCCCCATTCGCCCCAGCACCGTCCCCAAAAACAGGTGGATCTCCCCCGCCAGCACCGGCTCAGCGCCCGCCAGCCGCGGGAGCACCCCGACTGCCTCCTTATATAGCCGCACCGCCTGAGGAAAGTGGCTCCCCCGGTGCTCCACCGTCGCCAACCCGTGCAGGGCGCGGCACTCCACCCCGGCGTCCTCCGCCGCCCGCGCCGCGGCCAGCGCGCGCTCGAGGTGCCGGCGAGCTTCTTCCAGCCGCCGCAGTCCCAACTCCGCCTCCCCCAGCCCCACCGTCGCCTGCCGCGCCATCCCCACGTGCCGGCACGCCCCCGCCAGCTCCGCCAACTCGGTGAACACTGCCCGAGCGGATTCGTACTGACGGCGCGCCAGCTCACCCCGCCCGCGACTCGCCAGCACCTCCAGCGCCTTCCCCGACACCGCATCCTGGCCGTCCAGAAACGCCGAAACCGGCTGCCCCAGCCGCTCCGCCAGCCGCACCAGGGTTTCCACCGACGGCTTCGCCCGGTCGTGCTCCAATAAGCTGATGAACCCTTTGGTCAACCACGGCGCCCCCAGCGCCTCCTGGGTCAGCCCCGCCGCCGTCCGCGCCCGCTTCAATCGCTGCCCCAACGTCAGTCTGGGCATCGGAGTCCTCCGTCACCATTGCTGGGTTTATAGCGCTCAACTCAGCCTGGAATTCATTAACTATCCCCGGGGAACTTCCTGCTTCCCTTCGCGGCCCGCGGCCTCTGCCAAGATAAACAGACGGCGGAGAGCGCGTACCGCCCTCCGCCGTTTGTTCCGCTCTGACGTGGAAGGAAAGGGTAACGACCCTACGGTGTCGGCGGGTGGTACCCGGCCGGCCACACGACGAACGCGCCGGTCTGCCCGCGGGACGCGTGGTTGTAGAGAGCGCAGATGAAGCCGTATTGTCCGCGGCCCTTCGCGACGAAGGTCAGCTCGCCCTTCTGGCCGGGCTCGAGCTCAACGTACTTGGTGCCGTCTTTCGTCACGCCTTGCTTGGCCTGTCCGGACACCGAGAAGTCCACGGTGGACAGATAGGGCGAATCGAACGAGTGCGGACGCTCGGGATCGATGTTCTCGAGCTGCAGGACGACCGTCTCCCCTTCGTTGACGAAGAACAAGTTCGGGTCAAACTTGTACGAGCTCAAGGCGATCTTGATCACGTGCCGAGCCTGCGCCGGCGATCCGACGCTCAGGCCGAAGAGCAACATCATCACGACCGCTGCGGCTGCCGAAAGTCGTAGCCTCACCGTTTTCCCTCCCTCTGAGCGGATCAACACCTGCCGACGGAGGCCACTATACTATGGATCGGTAAAGAACGTGTAAAATCCTGAACGCGCGGGGCACGCTGCGGGCACCCGGCGTCAGATCCGGACGGGGTCGGTCACCCGCTCGTCGGGCGCCGGAGTCTGCTCCGCGCTTTCGGCAAACCAGGCGATCGTCCGTGCCAACCCTGCCGCCAACGGCACGCGCGGATCGAAGCCGAGCACCCGGCCGGCCTTCGCCAGATCGGGGCGGCGGCGCTTCGGGTCGTCCTGGGGCAGCGGGCGGAACACCATGGGGGATCGGCCCCCGGTCATCCTCTGGATCGTTTGGGCCAGTTCGAGGAGGGTGCACTCGGCCTCGGACCCGAGGTTGACGATCTGGCCGGCGAGATCCGGGTAGGCCGCGAGCCGGTAGACGCCCTCCACAAGATCGTCGATGTAACAGAAACTCCGGGTTTGGGAGCCGTCTCCGAAGACCTCGATCGGCCGACCGGCGAGCCCCGCGCTCACGAACGCCGGGATCGCCCTCCCGTCGTTCCTCCGCATGCGGGGCCCATAGGTGTTGAAGATGCGGACGATCCGCACATCGAGCCCATGCACTCGATGGTACGCCATCGTCACCGCTTCTCCGAACCGCTTCGCCTCGTCATAGACGCTGCGCGGCCCGACCGGGTTGACGTTCCCCCAGTACTCTTCGCGCTGTGGATGCTCGAGCGGATCTCCATAGACCTCCGAAGTGGACGCGAGCAGATACCGGGCACCCTGCGCTCGAGCGAGGCCCAGCGTGTGGAACGACCCCAACGAGTCCGCCTTCATCGTGTGGATGGGATGCGCCAGATAGTCGACCGGGCTCGCCGGGGAGGCGAAATGCATGATGAGATCCACCCGGCCGGTGACCGCAACGGGCTGGGTCACATCGCCCGGCACCAGGCGAAATGCCGGATTCGAGACCAGGTGGCTCACGTTGCGCCGGGCACCGGTGAGAAAGCTGTCGATCGCGGTGACCTCATACCCCTCCGCCAGCAGCCGCTCGCAGAGATGGGAGCCGAGGAACCCGGCGCCGCCGGTGATCAGCGCGTGCCCGCGGGTCATTGTCCGTGCCTGACGGATCGGGTTGCATGCATCCTGCCCCTGATTCGGCCCCCCGCAATCGGCCCCCTCCCCTCGCCCACCCGGCCGGGGTCTCATGTTCGGCGACGTCGGGGGATGGGGATGAAAAGGAAGACCCGAATGCCTGAGGCCAGACTGCCCGCGCGCCCCCACCTCGAGGATGAGGAGGGCCGTCCGCGCAGCCGTGGGTCAGGGGGTGAGAAACTCGGTGACGGGGACAAAAACAATCCCGGCGCGGCGAAATTCCGGGAGAAGGCGGGCGACCACCTCGGGGGCTCCCGTCGTGATGTGGGCCCCGGCCACCACCGCGCCCTGCCGCCTGGCCGTCTCGATCAGGGCGCGCACCTTCCGTTCGATGTCGACGGGAGGGTCGTCGAGGTAGGTCGTGACCAGCACCGTCCGCACTCCGAGACCTCTCGCTACGTCCGATGCTACGGAGTCCGCTGTCGTTCGGTTCTCCTGAAACCACAGCCCGTGCGCCTTGATGGTCCGGAGCACCACGGCCATAACGCGGCGGTCGGCCGTCGCCAACGATCCCGCGTGACTGCTGACCCCGACGACACCAGGGGTGCTGGCCAGGTCATCGTCAACCACGCGCGCGATCTGCGCATCGGACATGCGCACCTCCACGACCCCGCTCACCGGCCCCACATCCGCGGGGTGTCGCGCCTCGAGCGGAAGATGCAGCAGGGGGGTCAGGCCGTGCGCCGCCGCGTCGCGGACGATTCTGGCCGAGTAGCGCTCGTGCGGGAAGATGCCGAGCCCAAAAGGCTCGTGCATCGCATAGATCGGGGCCAGCTGCGCGACGCTCGCCCCCGCGTGCTCGAAAACGATGGCCACGCGTGGAGGCGTCGCCGGGGCGGCGGGATGCACCGCCCAGAGGGCGCACGCCGCCACAAGAACAGCTCGACAGAACCACGGGAATGCGCGCATCACCTGAATATTATACTATGGAGCGAGAGACCGCTCGGGAGGGACGGATGAGCGTCGAAGCCCGACAGGCCCTGGAGCTCAGGGTCGGGCGCATCGTGAGGGCCGAGCCGCACGACCAGGCTCGAACGCCCGCCTACAAGCTCTGGATCGACTTCGGCGCATCCGGGGTCAAAGCGTCGAGCGCCCGGCTCACCGAGCTCTACACCGTCCAGGATCTCATCGGACGGCAGGTCATCGCGGCCGTCAACCTCGGCCCGCGCCGCATCGGCGGGTTCATCTCCGAGGTCCTCGTGCTGGGCGTTCCAGATGAGGCGGGGCGCGTGGTGCTTCTCGCCGTCGAGCGCGACGTCCCGGTGAACGGCAGGGTCTTCTAGCTATCGGCCAGTTTGGCCGCAAGACCCGGATAGACGACGAATCGGGGATGCCGTAGCGTAGGAAGCGGGAGGAGAGCCGATGGGACGAAACCTGCAGGTGACCAGCAGCGCGGGCACCAGCCCCCAGGACCGCCAGTGGCAATCGGTCCTGGACCGGGATCCGACCGCGGACCGTGCGTTCGTGTACGCCGTGCGATCCACGAGAATCTACTGCCGCCCGACCTGCGCGGCCCGCAAGCCCCGCCGGGATCAGGTGGTGTGTTTCCCCACCTCGGTGGCGGCGGAACGGGCGGGATACCGTCCCTGCCGACGGTGCCGCCCAGGAGACGCGGCCGCCGGCGTCCCGAACGTCGATGCGGTGCGGCGCGCGTGCTCGTGCATCGACGAGCGACTGGAGGATAGGATCTCGATGGCCGAGATCGGGGGGCAGGTCGGGCTGACCCCGCACGGGCTGACCCGGGCGTTCAAGCGGGTGCTCGGGATCACGCCCCGTCAGTACGCCGACACCCGCCGTCTGATGTGGTTGAAGGGGCGACTTCGAGAGGGGGAGACCGTGACGCGAGCGCTATACGATGCGGGGTACGGATCCAGCAGCCGCCTGTACGAGCGGGCACCCGACCGGCTCGGCATGACCCCGGGGACTTACCGCCGGGGCGGGCAGGGGATGCGGATCGGGTACACGATCACCGACTCTCCGCTGGGCCGCCTGCTGGTAGCGGCGACCGAGCGCGGCGTCTGCGCCGTGTACTTGGGGGATCTCGACCGGGGCCTCGAGACCGCGCTCGCTGAGGAATACCCGGGTGCGGAGATACGCCGGGAGCACGGCGATGCCGACCGCTGGGTCGGCGCTCTGGTGCGGCATCTGGAAGGCCGCCAGCCCCACCTCGACCTTCCGGTGGATATCCGGGCCACGGCGTTCCAATCGCGGGTGTGGGAGGAGTTGCGGGCGATCCCCTACGGCAGCACACGCACCTACGGCGAGATCGCGCGCCGCCTCGGAGAACCGGGGGCGGCGCGCGCGGTGGGGCGGGCGTGCGCGACGAATCCCATTTCGTTGCTGGTGCCCTGCCATCGGGCCGTACGCGGAGACGGTGGACTCGGCGGTTATCGCTGGGGACTCGGGCGGAAGGAACGCCTGCTCGCGCGCGAGCGCGATTTCGCCGGCCCCGCCCCAGGGCACAAGGAAGAGGTCAGGACGCACTCCTGATCGTGTAAACGGAGTACGGGTCCCCCTTCCGCAGGCACTGCTCGCGCTGCATGGATCGGCCGAAGAGCGCTTCCAACCAACGGTGCACCGTGTCACAGACCTGGGGGTGCGCCGCCGCGAGGCGCATCACCGGACAGTTATGCTCGTACAACCGCGTTCCCCCGCGGCTCCGCTCGAGCCGGGGGAGGAACCCTCGCTCGGTCAAGATCTCCATCACCCGCTCCATGCGCGTCCGCCCCGTCAGTCCTTCCAGGCGCGGGAGATCCCGGGCGATCCATCGATCGCCGATTCGCCTCAACACGGCGTCGAGGCGGCCCGTTCCTTCGCGCTCGAGCTCGGCGAGAACGGATCCGGCGAACTCTTCGTAGGATTTGGGGAAGACCGCTTCGGTCGCGGGGGTCGCGACGTAGACGACGCTGGGCCGCCGGCTGCCGGGGCGCAACCCGCTGCGCGCCACCAGCCCGCGTGTCTGCAGCACCGCGAGGTGGCTGGTGACCGCCGTCCGGGTCAGCCTGAGACCACGAGCCAGGTCCTGAACGGTCTGGCCCCCGCGAATTCGCAGCATCTCAATGATCCGGAGCCTGGTCTCCTGCATCTCCCCCTTATCCTATCGCCCGCCGCGATGGCCTGTCAATTACATCAATAATAACCGAACTATTGACATCATCAGAGCCCCGGTGCTATCGTGGGGCCGATCGGCATCGCGAGACACCGGAGGTGTAGAGATGCAAAAGCTCGCGCCCACCGCGACGGCTCTCATTCTGGCCGCCGCGCTACTCGCTCCGCCCGTCGGGGCACAGGGGACGCCCTCGATCACGATCCTCTCGCCCAAGGACCGGACGACCGTCGCCGGCTCCCAGCTCGTCATACAGACCACCGTCAAGAATTTCGCCCTCGACCCCGTCGCCATCGGCACGGCTCCCAAAGCCGGCGAAGGCCATTGGCACCTCTACGTCGACGGAAAGCTCGCGGGGCTCTCCGCCGACGGGGTGATCTCGATCCCGAACGACGCCTACCCGACGCTTACGGCGGGCTCGCACGTCATCAAAGTGGACCTGCACAACAACAACCACACCTCCGTCGAGGGAGCCAAGGGCGACCAGATTACCGTGCGGGTCGCCAAAACGCTGTCCGCGATGGCGATGGGGGGCCACCCCGGCGTAAAGTTCCTCTGGCCGACCGACGGCGCGACCGTGCCCGCGCACACGATCGTGCGGGTATCGGTTACTGGACTCAAACTCGACCCCGTCGCCGTCGGCACGGCCCCCAAGGCCGGCGAAGGCCATTGGCACCTCTACGTCGACGGAAAGCTCGCGGGGCTCTCCGCCTCGAGCGTCGCGGACGCGACCCTCACGCCGGGATCCCACGTGTTAAAGGTCAGCCTGCATAATAACGACCATACGCCCGTGGCGGGCGCGTCGAGCAGCGAGATCACGGTGCACGTGAAGTAAGCAGTGAGCGCCCGCGTCACGGCGACCCTCGGGTTCGCCGCTGCGGTCGGCCTGGTGGTGGCCGCGGTCGGGCAGAGCACACCCCCGACCGCGGCGGCCCCCGGGCGCGTCACCATCTCGATCATCCAGCGAGTCCCGACAAAGCCGCCGACGTGGGGGTTCGTCCCGGCGTCGATCACCATCCCGCCAGGGACCATCGTCACCTGGAGGAATGTGAAGGGCAACAGCGAGTTCCACACATCCACATCGTACGAGGACGTGTGGAACTCCCCGGTGCTCAACCCCGGCGAGAGCTGGTCGCTGACCTTCACCAAGCTCGGCCGGTTCCGCTACCACTGCACCCCCCACCCCTGGATGACGGGGGTCATCACGGTCGCAGCGGGGGCGCCCCTTCCCCCGCCGGGCCCCAAGTAGCACGCCGCCTCTCGCCGGCTCCGACCCCGCCCTCTTCCCCCGGCCGTCGTCTAAGCCGTGAAGGTTCTGGGCAAGATTTTGATGGGAAGAAGAATCGGGCACCGGAGAGAGATCGCGCTATGCAGGGTCGATCCACGTTCATCGGACGGTTCGCCTTCGTCAGCCTCGCGGTGACGCTGCTCATCGCGTGGGGGTTCGGGTGGCTGCTCAGCCGTTGGATGATCCACACCGCCTTTGACGACACCGTGCGGGGGACGGCGGAGACGGTCTCCACAGCGATCACCCCGCAGATCGCCCCCGAGGACCTCGTCGATCCAACCCCGGCCAGCGTGGCGGCATGGGCGCGGCGGCTGCGCCAGGTGATCGGCGGGGACATCGCCCGGGTCAAGGTCTGGAACGCCGAGGGCCAAATCGTGTACTCGGACAACCCCGCGCTCGTCGGCCGGATCTTCCCGCTGTCAACGGAAGACCAGCTGCGCGAAACGCTGACAACGGGGCGCCCCACCAGCGACCTCAGCGTGCTGGCCAGGGCGGAGAATGAGCGCGAGCGGACCTCCGGGCGCCTCCTAGAAATTTACGCGCCGGTCACGCTTGCGGGCGGCGTCAAGCCCGTCGGGGCTTACGAAGTGTACCGCCAAGCCGCACCGCTCATCGCGAGGATCGGGGCCATCAAGCAGTTTGTCTGGCGAACCTCAGCCGCCGCGTTCGGGCTGCTCTTCGCCTCGCTGTTCTTCATCGTGAACGCCGCGAGCCGCCCGATCATTCGTCGACAAGAGGACCTGCGCCACGCATTCGTCGGCACCGTTCGCGCCCTGGTGAGCGCGGTGGAATTCAAGGACGCCCACACGGCGAGCCACTCCATTCTGGTCGCCGAGTACGCAACGATGACGGCGCGCGCGCTCGGGCTGAGCGACGAGACCTGCGAGGACATCCGGATGGCGGCGTACCTGCACGACCTCGGGAAGATCGGCGTCCCGGATAGCGTGCAGCGGAAACCGTCGGCGCTGACCCAGGAGGAAGGACGGCAGATCCGCCGTCATCCCGCGATCGCCGCGAACATCATCGAAGCCGTCCCGTTCTCCCAACGGATCAAACTGGCGGTCCGGCACAGCCACGAACGTTGGGACGGCGCCGGGTATCCGGACGGCCTTGAGGGCGACGAGATCCCGATCGAGGCCAGGATCCTCGGTGTCGCCGATGCTTTCGAGGCGATGACCTCCCACAGACCCTACCGACGCCCCGTGGATTCGACCTCGGCGATGGACGAGCTGACGAGCCACGCCGGCACCCAGTTCGACCCCCGCGTCGTCGACGCGTTCCTGCGCGCACTCGGAATGCAGCGGGACGGAGAGCCGGTTCGCGGCCCGCTCCCCGCCCGCCACCCGCACCCCAGCTCCGCGGTCTAAAGGCTCCGGCGTGCCGCGGCCGCCCGCGCTTGTGCGCCCGTCTTCGATCTGCTACGATGATCGCACCGTGGAAATGACCTGCGACCTCAGCCAACGCCCGCGCGAGTGCATCTGTCCTCCGCGGAGGTAACGCGCCTCCGCATCCAATCGTCATCCCGCAGTTCGACAATTGAGGAGGGTTTCGATGAGGACGGCAGAGCCTCGCCTTGGCGTTGTCTTTGAACATCCCGTATGGTTCACCCCGCTCTTCGCAGAGCTGGATCGACGGGAGATTCCGTACGACAGCATCGATGTGAGCGCCCACGGTTTCGATCCCGGCGTGCGCGCGCTCCCCTGGTCAATGGCGCTCAACCGCATGAGCCCATCGGCGTATCTGCGCGGCCACGGACAGGCGATCACGTACACCCGCGAGTACCTTCGCTACCTCGAGGCGGCCGGCGTCGACGTGGTCAACGGCGCCGCGGCCTTCGAATTGGAAACCTCAAAGGTCTCGCAGCTCTTGCGGCTCGCCGCCCTGGGGCTCCCCACGCCCCGGTCGCGGGTCATCAACGATACGTCCCTTTTGCCCGCGGCGGCGGAGGGACTGCGCTATCCGGTGATCGTCAAGCCCAACATCGGCGGCAGCGGCGCCGGCATGCAGCGGTTTGAGACCCCCGAGGCGCTCCGCGCCGCGGCGGCCGACCGCACCCTTACCTTGGGCGTCGACCACACCGCACTGGTCCAGGAGTTTCTGCCCGCTCGCGGGGGACACATCGTCCGCGTCGAGTTCCTCGACGGCCGGTTTCTGTACGCGATCAAGATCTACCCGACACTCGCCGCCGGGTTCAATCTGTGCCCGGCCGATATCTGCCATCCGGACGGCCGCGTCGTCGCGGCCGGGGCAGACCTGTGTCCCGTCGACCTCCCCAAGGTCGCGCTCCGGGTCGAAGGCTGCACGCCGCCGGCCGAGGTCATCGGCGACGTCCTTGCGATCGCAAGGGCATCCGGCCTGGACCTCGGGGGGGTCGAATATCTCGTCGACGATCGCGATGGACGCGTGTACTACTATGACATCAACGCGCTGTCGAACTTCGTCACCGACGCGGTGCGCCTCGTGGGCTTCGACCCCTATGCGGTGTTGGCGGACTACCTTGTCGCCCGCGGCCGGCTCCGAGAGCCCGCTCGGCTTCGCTCGTAGCTGCGCCCGGCGGAGCCGGGGGGCGCATCAGCCGGCGACGAGACCGGGGAGCCGCCTGCGGATGATCCGCTCGGCCTCGGCGACGATCTCGCGGACGATCTGGGCGGCGGGGATGATCGAGGTGATCAGCCCCGCCGTCTGCCCCATCTGCAGGTTGGACTCGTCGGGGTCGCCCCGATCCCGCGCCGAGAGGAGTTGACGGCCGATCTCGTAGCGCCGCTGGCGCACTTCCCACTCCCGGCCCGCCCAGCGCTCGATGAACCGGTTGCGGGCGACGCGCGACATCGCGCCGGGCCAGACCCGGCCCGAAGCAATGTCCGCGATTTCGGTGAGCATCGTGTTGTGCCCGTCGCTATCGAGGATGGCCTGCTTGTAGGCCTGAGCGATGGGCGCCTCGGGCGTGGCCAGGAACCTCGTCCCCAGCAGCACCCCCTCTGCGCCGAGCGCCAGCGCCGCGGCGAGGCCGGCCCCGTCCGCAACCCCGCCCGCGGCCAGCACCGGGACCGGGTCGACGGCGCGGACAACCTGCGGGACGAGGGCGATCGTGCCCATCCACCCGACGTGGCCGCCCCCTTCCGTTCCTTGAGCGACGATGATATCCGCTCCGGCCTCGACCGCCCGGACCGCCTCGGGCACGCCCGACACCATATGCATTACCAACGACCCGGCGTCATGCGCGCGACCGAAAAACGGGCGGAGGTCCTGATCCGACCAGGGCCACGCCGTCGACACGACCCGCGGCCGGGCCTCGAGGGTGGCGGCAAACCGGTCCTCTGTCGCGAACGCGAGCAGATGATTCAGCCCGAACGGCCCCGGGGTCAGCTCCCGGATCCGGCCGACGCCGGCCCGCTGCTGGTCCGGAGGGAGGAAGGTAACGCCCAGGGTTCCCAGCCCACCGGCGCCGGTGACCGCGGCGACGAGAGCGGGGTTCGTCCCCGACGCCATCCCGCCGAGAACCACAGGGTGGTCGATCTTCAACGCTTCGCAGATCCTGGTCCGCAACATTTAGGGCTCCTCCTCCATCGACCGGGGCGGCGTTCGGGGTCAGGGGGCCGCGAACAGCTCCTGCCCCCCGAGATCGTTGAGCCGCAACTGCGGTACGTCCGACGAGATCGTCAGCGCCGCGCCTTGATGTTCTCCCGCACCGAAGAGGACGAGGCCCGTTGCCCCGCTGCGGGCGACAAACAGTCCCAACCGCTCCTTCTCCGTCCCATCGTAGAGCCTCAGCACAGAGGCGCCGTCCCGGGTCATCCCTATGCGCAGGCGGTGGTGACCCGCCCCATCCACGATCTCGAGCCCCTGACCACGCAGCACCCGCCGATACGTGGTGAGTTCTTTGAGGGTAAGCACGAGCACGCTCAACAGGATCGCCGCGAGCACCCAGGCGGCGGTCGACAGCTTCATCAACCGCTCCAGCTTCCGGACGCGGATCTGCAGGGCACCAATCGCCTCGCCCTCCATGGGAGGACACCTCCTTGCCGCACTGCCGGCAGGAGATGCCCCTTCGCCCGGCGCCCCGCAAATCCTCCGGTGCGGGTATCTGCGGCGACAGCGGGAGTTACCCTAGAGTTCCAGGAATTGTACAGGGGGTGGGTCCCCGCCGCGATCGGGGGCTTGCCGTGGTGAGGTTCGGGAGGCCTGCCGATGCGGATCACGAGGGTCGACGTCTTCGGCTACGATCTGCACTACGTGCACGGCCGCTACGTCATGTCCGCCGGCCGCGCCGTCGACGCGCTCCCGAGCACCGTGGTGCGGGTGGCCACCGATAACGGGCTCAATGGCTGGGGGGAGGTCTGTCCGCTGGGCCCCACCTATCTCCCGGCGTTCGCGGCGGGGGCGCGCGCCGCACTGCGGGAACTCGCTCCTGCGGTCATCGGGTGCGACCCCAGCAACCTGGGGCTGATCAACGATCGGTTGGACGCCGCCCTGCGCGGCCACGGATACGCAAAAAGCCCGATTGACATCGCCTGCTGGGACCTGTTTGGCCGATCGGCGGGGGCGCCCGTCGCCGCGCTCCTGGGCGGTCAGCGGCAGCCCCGCTATCCGCTGTACATCGCGGTGCCGCTGGGGCCGGCGGGCGAAATGGCGGGCTACGTGCGGGCGCGGCGAGCGGAAGGGATTCACGCCTTCCAGCTCAAGATCGGCGGGGACCCGCACGTCGATCGAGACCGCGTCGAGGCCGTGCTCGGGGTGACCGACTCCGCGGACATCGTGATCGCCGACGCGAACGGCGGCTGGGCGCTCCAGGACGCGGTGGTCGCCGCCCGCCTGCTCGACCCGTTCCAGCGAATCTACCTCGAGCAGCCGTGCGCCACGCTCGAGGAGTGCCTCGCCGTGCGCCAGCATACCACCCTGCCGTTCATCCTCGATGAGGTCGTCACCGACGTTCCCTCGCTTCTCCGCGCCGTCCGGGCCGGGGGGATGGAAGCGATCAACCTGAAGATCAGCAAGGTCGGTGGGTTGACCAAGGCGCGGCTGATCCGCGATCTGGCTCAGGCCCTCGGGGTACGGATGACCATCGAGGACACCTGGGGCGGGGATGTTGTCACCGCGGCGATCAGCCATCTCGCCGGCAGCACCCGCCCCGAGATGCTGTTCACCGTGTCGTTCATGAACGACTGGGTGCGGGAACACATCGCCGGGCACAGGCCCCGATCGCAGGATGGAATCGGGACGACGCCGGACGCCCCCGGATTGGGCGTTGAGGTCGACGCCGCGGCACTGGGGACGCCGCTGTTCAGCTGTCCCGCATGACGGACGACACCAGGCGAGCGGTCGGGCCCCGCCCCGCGTGGCGCGCCAGATCCCATCACATCATCCACCGCCGCACCTGGCGGCAGTTCTTCCAGCGAATGGGACCGGGGATCGTGTCGGGGGCCGCGGACAACGATCCGGCGGGAGTCGTGACCTACATCCAAGTCGGCGCGACCACGGGAGTGGGCCTGCTCTGGCTCATGTTCCTCGCGACGCCGATGCTCTACTATCTCGAAGAGATGTCGACCCGGCTGGGGGTGGTGACCAAGCGGGGGATCGGACGCGTCCTCCGCTCTCACTACGGGCCCCGGGTCGCCGCGGCCGTGGTCGGGCCGGTCGTCCTCTCCAACGTGCTCACGATCGGCGCGGACCTCGCCGGCACCGCCGCCGCACTGGCACTGCTCACAGGGATCGCCTGGGAGTGGTGGGTCGTGCCGCTGGCGGCGCTGCTGGCCAGCACCCTCATCTTTGCCAGCTACCGGACGATCAGCCGGTTCCTGCTGCTGCTGACGCCGCTGTTTGTCCTGTACATCATCACGGGCGTCATCGTCCACCCGGACTGGAACCGAGTGCTGCGGGCGACGTTTGTGCCGACGATCAAGTTTACGCCCACGTACTTCACGGCCGCGCTCGGCCTGTTGGGGGCGACACTCACCCCATACATGTTCTTCTGGCAGACCACCGAGGAAGTAGAGGCTCGCCGCAAGGTCGAGGACTTATCGGGTGAAAACGTCGATGTCGCGGCCGGCATGGTCTACGCGAACCTGGTCTTCTACTTCATCATCCTGGTGGCCGCGGTTGTGCTCTTCGGGCGGGGGGTCAACGTCCAGACCGTCCAAGACGCCGCGCTCTCGCTGCGGCCGCTGGCCGGCCCCGGCGCCGGTCTGCTCTTCGGGCTCGGCATCATCGTCAGCGGTACCCTCGCCGTCCCCGTGATGGCCGCCTGCACCGCGTACAGCCTGGCCGAGTTGTTCGGGTGGGCGGAGGGGCTCGACAAGAAAATCTGGCAGGCCCGGGGGTTCTACCTCCTCCTCGCCGGGGCGCTCGCCGTGGGGGGTGCCATCGCCCTGCTGCACATCTCCCCCGTCACCTTGATGTTCTGGTCGCAGATCGTGAACGGGTTCCTGCTTGCGCCGCTGTTCTTCGTCCTGGTGCGCCTGGCGAACGACCCTCGCGTCCTCCGCGGGCACACCAACGGACGAATGTCGAACATCGTCGGGTGGGGCTCGGTGTTGCTCACGCTGGCGCTCGCGCTGCTGACGCTCCAGCAGCTCGTTGGCGGCGGCTAAAGGATCCCGGCGCGCCCCCGGCGCCACACCTCACCCTCCACCCCATCGAGGAGGTCTGGGATGGCCGACGCCGTGTGTGAGTGGGCCTCCGGCGGTGCTGCCGAGGGAGCGCGCGCGCCGGTGTGCCCCCGGCACCCTTGCCAGCGGCCGGCATGAGCTGGTTCTGGCTCGCGCTGCTGAGCGCCGCGGCGACCTCGGTCGTCGGCATCGTCGACAAGATCGTGGTCGACCGGGTCCTGCGCGACCGCTGGAGCTTTCCGTTCTTCATCTCGCTCTTTCTCGGTCTCTACGCCGTGGGGCTCCTCGTCGTCCGCGGCGCCTTGGGGCTCTTCCGGATTCCGCCGGCGCCCGCTCTGGCGATTGCGCTGCTGCCCGGGATCCTGCAGTATCTGGCGTCGGTTCTCTACACGCGCGCGCTGCTGAGGACCGACGCGGCCACGGTGGCCGCGATCACCCAGACGGCCCCGCTCTTCTCGGTGATCTGGGGATGGCTGGCCTTCGGGGAGGTCTTCAGACCCTTGGGCTACGTCGGGATCGTGCTGAGTGTGGCGTGCTGCGCCCTGCTCAGCATGGAGCAGGGGCAGCGGCCGCGCCGGGCCCTCAATCCTCTGCTGGCGATCATCGTCGGAAGCGCCGTGCTGCGGAGCCTGGGAGACCTGTTTGTGAAGGTGACGCTCGGGGGCCAGGACTACTGGAACACCTTCGGCCTCAGCCGTGCCGCGCTCGTCCCCATCACCCTGGTCCTCCTGGCCCACCCCCCCCACCGGCAGCTGATCGGGCGCTCGCTCCGCGCCCGAGGCGCCGTGCTGCTCGGGGGGATGGCGGCGCTGGAACTCCTCGCCATCGTGCCGCTGGTGCTGAGCACGATGGCGTACGGTCGCGGCCCGCTGGCCCTGGTCTCGGCCGTCCGGTACATCTCTCCCCTGTTCGTGCTGGCCCTGACCGGCCTGCTCAACCGCGTGCACGCCGGGCTTGTGCCGGATCGGGACGGGACAAACCCCTTCCCGCGGCGCGCGGCGCTGACGGTCGGGATTCTCGCGGGGGTGGTGATGCTGCGCGCATAGCCGCCCCACACGGGGGGGGTCGGGGGAAATCTCCGGCGGAACGGGCCGGGGAAAACCGACGGTCCTGGACGGATCCGTGCTACGCGCCCCCGGCGGCTCGGCGCCCTCGGGATCGGGCCGAGCCGCGCGCCTCAGCCGGCGATGTCGCGGAAGACCCTGAGAAAATTCAACCCGAGCAGCTTGCGCAGTTCCTGCTCGCCGAACCCCCGCCCCGCCAGGTGCACGGTCAGGTTCGGCCAATCGGCGAAGGTATCGTACCCCCTGAGGCGTCGCTCGGGGGTGAGGCGGTGCTCCGTGAGCCGGAACCCCGCCCAGTCAAATGAGCCGGGCCGGTGCCGGGGCATCGAGGCCGGGTACTCGACGATCGACTCGGTCCCCGGCCCCGTTCCCGCCTTGTCCGTGCCGATCCCCACGTGGTCGATCCCACAGATATCGACGAGGTGTTCGACATGCCGGGCGAAGTCGTCGAGCGTCGCCTCCGTCGACTCCGAGATGAATCCGGGAACGATGACGACGCCGAAGTATCCACCGCGGTCGGCCACCGCCTTCGCCAGCTCATCGGTCTTGCCGCGGTCGTGGTAGCAGACGGCCTTGCTCGCCGAATGGGACACCACCACCGGCGCCGTCGACACCTGCAGGGCGTCCCATCCGACCTGCTCGCTACAGTGGCTGACGTCGACGAGGATCTTCCGCTCGTTGAGACGGCGCACCACCTCCCGGCCGAAGTACGAAAGGCCGCCCTGGTGGGCCTCGGTGCACCCATCGCCGACCAGGTTCCGGAGATTGTACGTCAGCTGCACCATCCGGACGCCTAGTTGATGGAAGTAGTCGACCCGGTCGAGGTCATCGCCGAACGGGGTGGTGTTCTGAAAATCGAGGACGATGCCGATCTTGCCGTCCCGGTACGTCCGATCGATCTCGTCGGCATGCCGGCAAATCACCAGCGAGCCCTGGAGCGCGTCCGCAAAGGCATAGGCCCTGGCGATCGACTCGCAGGCCCGCTCAAATGCCCCCCCCATCCGGTGAGCGCCGGAAAACGTCCCGCAGGCCACGGTGACGCCGGACCGGCGCCACAGGTCCAGATACTGTTCGCGGGCCGCGGCGGAATCCTGGATCTCCCGGACCGCCATCACGGACATCTGCGGAGCGACCTCGTCGCGTCCCAGCCCCTGCCGGGCGTGTTCCGCGACCGCGGCCTTCATCTTCTCCGTGTACAGGAACCCGTTGATCGCCGGGGGTTGCTGGCTGTCGATCACCAACGCCTCGTAGTGCAGCTTTCGAGCTTCCTCCGGCGTCAGGCTCGGCTTGCGCCTCTGGGCCATTCGCTTCCTCCGCAACACTGGGACGGCTAAACACCAGAACGAGTACGGTGTTCCGATTCCGCCCGGGATCGGCCACCTCCTTGCACCGCCACGTGCCCCAGCCGTCGAAATCTCCAACTCATCAAGCTCTGCCGGGGGGCGGGGACCTCGCCGGGGCAGCTCATCGTATGAGAGGTTTCGGGGGTTTCAGGCGATCCGGCAGTGGGGCCCCGCGCAGAGGCGGTGGGGTGCCCGCGGGGATCTCCCCGCCCCTACAATCCCTGGGTCACGGCGCCGGGGGGCTTGAGCGACCCACGATCGTCATGTACGCTTACCTTCGTGGCGGACCAAGCCCCGAGGCGATCTCGTCGATCGGCCCAGCGCCCGGCTCCCGGCGGCCATCCCACGAGCGTTTACGCCGAGCGCCGGCGGGTCGCGGCGCCGCCTCACGATGGAGGTTTTAGAGTGGCCCGGATCACGCTCACGCTCCTGCTCCTCACCCTGCTCATCAACCCGCTCGGCGTCGTGGCGGCGCCGGCCGATCTGGCCGTGGCCCGGGAGGCCATCGCCACCCTGGAGAGCCATCATTGGAACCCGCACCTCGATCTCCCCGCCATCATCGGGGCCGGGGTTGGCGGACTGCGCCTGGCCCTGCAGCACGCCGGGATCGATGCGACCGACCTTCAAGAACTTCCGGCGGGGCTGGACGAACCGGCGGCGCTCAACGCCTTCGGCGACCGACTCGATCGCGCCGCGGCCTTGGCCGGGGGGAAGATCCCGGAACGTACGCTGCTATACGCGGGCCTCAGGGCTATGCTCAAAGCGGTGGGGGGATCGCACACGGTGTTTCTCACCCCGACGCAGCGAACGGTCGCGGAAGCGATCCTCCAGGGGAAACCCTACGACGGCATCGGGATCAACTTCGTGAAATTGGACCAGCACTGGATTTTGAGCGCGGTCATCCCGGGTGCCCCCGCCGACCGCGCCGGGGTGCGCCGGGGGGATCGGGTCGTGCAGATCGATGGCGTCGCGGTGGACGGAATGGACAGCCCTGAGATCCAAGGTCTCTTCCTCGGCCCGCCCGGCACCGTCATGCAGATGACGGTCCTCCGGGGCACCGCTCAACTGCCGTTCGTGATCGGGCGGGCGGCGGTCACCAGACCGGTGGCCGACAGCCGGATGATCAACGACGAGATCGCGTATCTCAAACTCTATGGGTATTCCCTGGGATCGGGGAAGATCATCCGGACAGAGCTCACCCGGCTGCTGGCGGCCCGTCCACGCGGGCTGATCGTGGACCTGCGGGAGGACGGAGGCGGGCTCATCACCGAGTATGTCGAAACGATGGGCCTGTTTCTCCCGCGGGGGACCGTCATTTACCGGGAAATCGGGCGTGACGGCGTGGCGAAGGTCGGGAGGACAGCGGGCGATCCGATCGTGCCGCCCATACCCCTGGTGGTGCTCATCGATTCCGGTGCCGCCTCAAACGGCGAATTGAGCGCCGCCGCGCTCAAAGAGCACCTCGGTGCCTCCCTCGTGGGCGAGCACACGGCCGGCGAACTCGAATATGCCACGCTGCTGCAGCTCATGGATGGATCCGGCATGAACGTCGCATTCGCCCGCGTCCTGACGGCCAAGGGGATCGAGCTCGAGGGCCACGGATACCCACCGGATGTCGCGATCCCGCTCGATCCCGGCAGCACGCGCGATTTTCAATTGGAATGCGGAGTCAGGGTGATGGTGGAACGCCTGCTGGGGGTTCCATCCAAGGCTTTGGGGTGCGACCACTCGGGGCTGGCGTCGCTGCCGCGGGCTTCGTAGCCGCTGCCGATTACCCTCCCGCGTCGACGCGCAACCGGAATTCGGACCACATCTCGTCCACCGCGTCCGGCCGGTACATCACGTCCAGGGCGGTCATCGTCAACCCCTTCGCGGCCAGGACCATCGCCTCAAACCCCCTGGCGGAGCCCGCCGCTTCACGGAACTCGGGGGTGTGCCCGGAAATGTCGGCCGAGGTGATGCTGAGATACGGGTGGATCGTCGGCACCACCAGGCTGACGTTGCCGATGTCCGATGAGCCGACGCCTCCGCGCGTCGGCGGTTGATCGCCCTCGACGCCGAGGCGCCGGAGGTTCTCGCCGAACAGGCCGGCGAGCACCCGATTGTTGTTGCGCTCCGCGTAGATGAGGCCTTCGGCAAACTCGACGCGCGCCCCCGTCGCCGCCGCACCCCCGTCGGCGCAGCGCTTCACCCGGGCCATCACTTCCGCGAGCGCCTTCTGGGTGCCCGCCCTGACGATGAACTGTCCTTCCGCAAAGGCCGGGACGACGTTGGCCGCATCACCGCCGTGGGTGATGATGCCGTGGATGCGCACGTCGCTGGTCACGTGCTGCCGCAGGGAGTCGATGGCGTGAAAGGTCTGGAGGAGGCCGTTGAGTGCGTTGACCCCTTTCTCCGGCGTGGCCGCGGCGTGCGACGAGCGGCCGCGGAACCGGATCGTCAGCGACTGGGCGGCGAGCGCCCCGCGCGTCCATAGATTCAGTCGCGCGGGATGGAACATCATCGCGGCGTCGACCCCCTCAAAGATGCCCCGCTCGACCATGGTCACCTTCCCGCCGTCCCCTTCCTCGGCCGGCGTCCCGAGCACGGTCAGCGTGCCGGGCAGGCGCGGCACGGCACGCCGCAGCGCCACGGCCGCACCCACACTGGCCGTGCAGATCAGGTTGTGCCCGCAGGCGTGCCCGAGTCCGGGGAGCGCATCGTACTCGGCGAGCAGGGCGATGCACGGCCGGTCCTGCGTGCCGCGGACTTCGGCGCGGAACGCGGTCTGGAGGCCCGCGATCCCCGGCTCGACCGCGAACCCTCCGTCCGTCAGGAACGCGCCGAGCCAGCGCATCGCCTTGTGCTCCTGAAACCCGATCTCCGGGTTGTCGTAGACCTGCTTGCTCAGCGCTCCAAGCGCGGCCCGCATCGCGTCGATCTCTCTGCAGACGCGGTCCTTGAGCGCGGTTAAGTCTTCCATGGCGTGGGCACCTCGCGGGGGACGGACGTCGGGTCGATGGCTGGCGGGTTCTCCACCCCCACCCCTCTGCCCTGCCGATGGAGCAGGATCCTGGTGGAAGATTGGTTCATCCCCGGTCGCGGGCGAGGCCCGCCCGCCCGATCGGAGGGTGGTACCGCTTCCCGGCGCGCACCACCGTGGTCGGCACGAGCCGCCGCCGGCCGAGGCGGTGCCGGCCGTGGGAATCGATCAGGTCGAACCGTCCCTCCTGGAGATCGCACACCACCGCGTCCCCCCACGCACCCACGCGGAGCGTTCCGATCCGATCCGCCATGCGTATCACCCCGGCGGGCACGGCGGTCACCCTGCGCAGCGCCTCCTCCAGGGACAGGCCAAGGTGCAGGAATTTGCTCAACGTCGTGGCGAGGTCGTACACCGGACCGTCGACGTTGTACCGGTGCAGGTCGCTCGAGATGGTCTGGGGCAGCACCCCCTCCCGCAGCGCCTGCTCGGCGACCTCCCAGCTGAAGCTCCCCTCGCCGTGGCCGACATCAAAGACCACTCCCCGCTCCATGGCCTCGCGCACTGACCGGCGGACCTTTCCCTCGGGGTCGAGGATGCCGTGCGTATGCGCGTGGAAGCAGTGTGTCAAGATGTCGCCGGTGCGCATCACGGCGAGGATATCGTCCAGCGAGTCGCACCAAGCGCCCTGGGGATGCACCATGATGGGGAGGCCCACCGCGTCGGCGGCCGCCCGGGCCAAGTGCAGGGGCCGGATCCCCGCCGCTTCGCCGACGATCGCGTTTCGGGTCAATCGAACCTTGACCCCCAGCAACACATCGCGATGCCGTTCGATCGTGGCGATGGCTTTGGGCATGCTGGCGTACTTGATATCGTCCAGCTCGCCGACCTCCCGCGACAGCATCCCCTGCGAGGAGATGTTCAGGTGGGCGAGCAGTCGGGTCGCGGCCACGTCGATCACGTACTTCCGAAACCCTGGGAAGGTATCGGCCCCGGCCGACCCGGCGTCGACCGCGGTGGTCACCCCTTTGGCGACGCAGTGCGGATCGGCTTCGATCCCGTAGTGGCTCACGCCGTAGAACACGTGGACGTGCAGGTCGATCATCCCCGGAGCGATCACCCGCCCGGCGCAGTCGATGAGTTCGGCCGACCCGGCGGGTAGGGCGTCGGCAACGGCGGCGACTTTGCCGCCGGCGAACGCGACATCCTTCCTGGCGGAAATTCCCTGCGCCGGGTCAATCAGCGTCCCGCCCTGGAGCACCAGGTCGAACGCCGCAGGCGCGTTGGCGTCGGAGGTCATCGAGCGGTGCCTTCGCGACCCGGCACCGGCGCGCCTCCTCCCGCGCACAGGAAATTCCTTCGTGGCATGGAAACCCTCCGCACAACCCGGGGGTTCGGAGGGTGTCGATGGCGGGGCTTCACGCCGCGCTGGACCGCAGCGCGGATGCGCACCTAGGCGAGGTGGAGGCGATCGCCGCGATCCCCGCTCCAAGCTTCCAGGAACACGACCGTGCGGTCTACGTGGCGCAGCGATTTCGGGAAGCGGGTCTCAGCGCGATCGCGATCGACGAAGCCGACAACGTCCGCGGGACGCTGCAGAGCGGGGCCGCGCGGCCACACGTCATCCTGGCCGCGCACATGGACACGGTCTATCCGCGAGAAACACACACCCCACCCCAGCGGTCGGGGACGAAGCTGCTGGGGTCCAGCGTGAGGGACAACTCGCCCGGCGTTGCCGCCCTGATCACCTTGGCGAACGCCTTTCGCGAGGCCGGGCACCCCGCGGTCGGGCGCCTGGAGTTCGTCGCGACCACAGGCGAAGAGGGATTGGGCGACCTCCGGGGGATGCGCCACCGGCTGCGGCCGCAGGAGGTCCGGCCGGATGCCGTACTCGTGGTGGACGGCTCGCTCGGGCAGATCATCCACCAGGGCATCGCGGTGAGACGGTTCGCGGTCAGGTACGAAACCGATGGGGGGCACAGTTGGGGCGACTTCGGCGCCCCGAACGCCATCCACGAGGTCGCCTCCCTCATCCACGCGCTGACCGGGACGCGCCTTCCCTCGGACCCCAAGACCACGCTCAACGTCGGGGTGATCCATGGCGGCACATCGGTCAACACCATCGCCGCGGCGGCGGAGATCCAGATCGACTTTCGGTCCGTGGAGGGACGGTGCGTCGACGACCTCACGGCGCGCCTCGGAGCACTGACGCAGCCATTTGAAGAGCGCGGGGTGCGGGTCACCACCACGATCATCGGGGATCGCCCCGGGGGCCGAATCCCCCCGGACCATCCGCTGGTCGCAGCGGTCCGGGACGCGCACCGGGCGCGCGGCATCGAGCCCCGCCTGGCCGCCGCCAGTACCGACGCGAACATTCCGCTGGCCATGGGGATTCCCGCGATCTCGATGGGCGTCTCCGGAGGGGGTCACGTGCACTCACCGCGCGAGTGGTTGGACACCGCCTCGCTCCTGCCGGGTCTGCACCTGCTGGCCGATGTCGTGTCCCACGTCGTCAAGGTGGCCCGCCCGTGAGTCACCGGCGCGCGGCGGCGCCTGGGGGGAGCCGATGAACGCGATCGTGCTGCACGAGCCCGGGGGGTCGGGGGCCCTCCGGTTCGAGACCGTGGCCGATCCTGCCCCGGGGGCTGGGGAGGCGGTCGTCCGCGTCCGGGCCGCGGCTCTCAACCACCGCGATCTGTTCATCTGCAAAGGACAGTATGCCGGTGTGCGGTTCCCCATCATTCTGGGATCGGATGGTGCCGGGGATGTCGTGGAGCTCGGGACGGGCGTGACAGACGTCCGCCGGGGCGATCGGGTCGTGATCAACCCCAGCCTGGACTGGGGCGACGATCCGCGGGCTCAGGGCCCGCGGTGGCGGATCCTCGGCCTCCCCGAAAACGGCACTTTTGCCGAATTGGTGAAGGTGCCTGCGGCGAACGTCCTGCCCCGCCCGCCTCATCTCTCCGACGAAGAAGCGGCGGCACTCCCCCTGGCGGGGTTGACGGCGTACCGTGCGGTGGTGACGCGCGGGCGCGTCCAGCGGGGCGAAACCGTGCTTGTAATGGGGATCGGCGGAGGGGTGGCGACTTTGGCGCTGCTGATCGCCAAGCAGGCCGGGGCCCGCGTGCTGGTGACGTCGGGGAGCGATGCGAAACTTGAGCGGGCACGGGCGCTCGGCGCGGATGGGGGATTCAACTACAAGACCGCGGACTGGGTGCGCGAAGTTCGGGGGGCCGCCGGGGGGACGGGGCCCGACCTCATCATCGACGGAGCGGGCGGCGCCACATTCGACCGGGCGCTCGACGCGGTTCGGCCGGGGGGGCGAATCGTCAGCTACGGTGCGACGACGGGAACCGCGCCCGAGGTCGCCGTCCGGCGCATCTTCTGGAAACAGCTCAACGTCCTTGGGTCGACGATGGGGACCCCGGACGATTTCCGCGGGATGCTCTCGCTCTTCAGCGCAGCGGAGCTGCACCCGATTGTGGACCAGGCCTTCCCGCTCGCCGAGGTGGGCCGGGCCTTCCAGCGGATGGATGAGGCGACCCAGTTCGGGAAGATCGTGTTGCGAGTCGGTTAGCCGAACTTCTCGATCCGCCCGGGACGCATCGCCGAGGGGGGCTTTTGTGGATTCGGAGCTCTGCTTTCTCCCCATCGCCGACCTCGCCGCGCGGCTCGCACGCCGTGAGCTCTCCCCCGTCGAGCTTGTAACGGCACTGCTCGACCGCATCGACCACTACGACGGCGCCCTGCACAGCTACATCACCGTCTGCCGTGAGTCCGCCCTCGACGCGGCCCGGCGGGCGGAGCGGGAGATTCACGCCGGAGGGGCCCGGGGGCCCCTCCACGGGATCCCGATCTCGCACAAGGACATTCACTTCACGCGGGGCATCAGGACGACGTGCCACTCTCGAACGATGCTGGATTTCGTCCCCGACCACGATGCCACGCACGTCCGGCGGCTGGCGGACGCCGGCATGATCCTGGTCGGGAAGACGAATACGACGGAGTTCGCCTGCGGCACGATGGATGTGTTCGGCACCGCCCGAAACCCATGGAACACCGCGTGCTACACGGGCGGATCGAGCGGGGGGTCGGGAGCCGCCGTCGCGTCCGGCCTCGCCGTCGCCGCCACCGGGTCCGATACAGGAGGCTCCATTCGCATCCCGTCCGGCCTCTGTGGGATCGTCGGCATCAAGCCCACCTACGGGCGGGTCAGCCGGCACGGCGTTTTCCCGCTCAGTTGGAGCATGGATCACATCGGCCCGATGTGTCGAACGGTGGCCGATTGCGCGACGGTGCTGAGCGCGATGGCCGGGAGGGACCCCCGTGATGCGACGTCCTCCGCGCGGCCCGTGCCGGACTACGCGGCAGCGCTGGCCGAGGAGATCCACGATGTTGTCCTCGGCGTCCCCGATCAGCACTTCTACGAACACCTCGATCCGGAAGTCGATACGGCGATGCGCGGCGCGCTCCGCCACCTGGAAAGCCTCGGCATGCGGCTTACCCCCGTGACCCTCCCTCACGCCGGGGACGTCGGCACCGTGGGGTGGGCCGTGATGGTGGCGGAGGCGTATGGGCAGCACGCCGGGCGCATGCGGCGTCAGTTCCCGGACTACGGTCTCCGGGCGCGGCAGCGCATCGCCGCGGGGGCGTTTATCACCGCCGCGGAGTACCAGCAGGCGGGGCAGATCCGCCGTCTGTGGATCCGTGAGGTCGACGACGCCCTGCGGGGGGTCCACGCGATCGTCACGCCGACCTTGCCGTTCCCGGCGTTTTCGGTCGAGACGCAGAACACCAACCCCCCCGAAACGACGTGGGGCACGATCCCGTTTAATCTCTCCGGGCACCCGGCGCTGACGGTCCCTTGCGGGTTCACCGCCACCGGGCTGCCCATCGGGATGCAGCTCATCGGACGAGTCTTCGACGAGAGGACGCTTTTCCGGATCGCACAGGCCTACGAACGGGCCGCGGAATGGCACAGGCGCCGTCCGAGATTGGAGGGCGCCGCATGAGTGCCTTCACCCGCGCGTGGCTCCGAGCTGAGGCGGAACACCAGGGTCTCGCGCTGACCGAGGGCGATGTCGAAGCGATCTACGACCGGGTGCGCACGATCAAGGCTGCGCTCGTCGCACTCAGGCCGGAGGTCACCGAAGGACTCGAGCCCCCGTACGAGTTCGTGGTCGCGGAGGAGCCGGAAGGCTAATATCCGCCCCGGACTTCATCCGCCGGAAGCCGGCGGGCCGGGCCGCCTCCCCCGGCGCGCGGTCGCCGATCAGTCTGCGGGATCCGCCGCCTTCACCAGCACTTCCGCCTTGGGGGCACGCCTGTGGGCCATCGGGCCGACGTCCAATCGCTCGATCATCCGGCAGAAGACCCTGACGATTCGTGGGTCGAACTGCGTCCCCGCGCAATGCTCCAACTCCTTGATCGCCTGCCGACCGGGCCGGGCCCGCTTGTACGAGCGGCGGTCAACCATCGCGCTGTAGGCATCGACGACCGCCAGGATCCGGGCGCCCAGGGGGATCTCCTCGCCGGCCAGTCCGTCCGGATACCCGCTACCATCCCAGCATTCCTGATGATGCCGCACCAGCTGTGCGACCCCCCGCATCCGCTCGACCGAGAGGAGAATCCCCTCACCGATGATCGCGTGGTGCTGCATCACCGTGCGCTCCTCTTTGGTCAGCGGGCCCGGCTTTCGCAGGATCTGGTCGGGGACGCCGATCTTCCCGATGTCGTGGAGCAGCGCGGCCCGCCGGATATCGCGGACCTCCTCCTCCCCGCAGCCCAGCGCGCGGCCAACGGCCTCGGCCAGGGAGGCAATGCGCTCGCTGTGCCCGGCGGTGTAGGTGTCGCGGGCTTCGACGGTGCGCGCCAGCGCTAGAACCACTTGAATGTGGGACTGTTCGAGATTCTGATTGACTCTCTCGTGCAATCGGGCCGCCTCGAGGGCTGAGACGCCTTGCGCGGCCAGGCCGCGGACGCGGCGGCGAACGGACTCGGTGAAGGCTCCGGGGGACGGACCCATCCCGCACAACCAGGCTTGCAGGCGCTCGCCCCGCACCAACGGTACGTACGCGAGGATCTCTCCCTGCTTGCCGTCGCCCGTGGACGGCGACACGATCAGGTCGCCGCCGCCGCCCTCCGCCGATGGGATCAGGAAGGGGGGAAGCTCGGGCCGAGGAGCGTCTTCCTCGATCCCGCGGGTCGTCACGACGCGGGGCTCCTCGCCATCCCCGCATATATAGGCGAGACCGCACGGGAGCTGGACGGCCTCCAAGAATACCTGCAGCAGAATGTCCAGCACCCCTCCCACTCGCAACTCGCCCGAGAGCCGGGCAGCGAGCGCATTGTAAAATTGCAACTCGTGGAGCTGGTCCTCGAGCTGTGAGGTCGCTTCTCGCAGCCGCTGATCGAGCACCCGAGTCCAGCGCAGACGTTCCCGGTTCACCCGATACTCTTGAACCATCATGCCCAGGAATAACGCCAGGAAGAACCCGCCGGCGATGATCGCGCCGAGCCGGAATCCCGCGCTCTCTAAGGTTTGAACCCGGCCGGCGCGCACCCAAAGGAGCACGATCATTCCGGCCATGGCCAGCGAAGCGGCGAGTGCCTGGCGGAGATTGAGACGGGCGGCCGCCTCGAGGATCGTCAGATAGTAGAGGAAGATGAACGGGCTGCTGAGGTTCCCGGAAATGACCACCACCAAGGTGATCACCAGGAGATCGAGCGCAATCGCCAGGTCGGGCCGCCGCAGCACAGCGAACCAGCGCGGGCCGGCCGCCAGCAAGATCACGTACCCGCCGAGCAGCAGGATGATACCGTTGATGGCGGGGTGTGCTACCGTGATCACCCCAAACCACAATGCGGGGATCAGCGTAAGCAGCATGAGCACGCGTATCAGGCTGATCCATTCCTCAGCGCTGCGGCCGCTGCCGTCGCTCACCACGGGCAGGGGTATGGGTCCACCACCGCTATCAGTCATTCTCGATCCCGCACCCTGCCGGCCGAGCACTAAGAGACCCCGCCGGCGTGACGATCCACTCAGTGTGTGCCCTGTTCGGCGCCCAAAAGGACATGTGGATGGGGCGCCTGTCCTCCTCGGCGCCGCGGGGCCTGACTCCCCGACACATCCCCACGATCTTTGCCCAATGCGGGGGACGATGAGGGCAGGAAGCTGTGGCGCCCCGGGGAACCCCTCAAGGTCCGGACGATGCGATGAAAGAGGAGGATGACGATGGGAACGACTCGATATTTTCCGACCGACACCGTCCACTTCACCTGGGATAGTCGACACGCCCCGGTCATGACAATCGACAGCGGCGACACCGTGGTCGTCTCCACCCGCGACGTGAGCGACAATCAGATTACGCCGGCGTCGACCACCTCCACGCTCGCCACGTTGAACTGGGAGCGCGTCTATCCCCTCGCCGGCCCGATCTCTGTTCGCGGAGCCAAGCCCGGTGATACGCTGGCCATCGAGATCCTCGACATCCACACTCAGGGGTGGGGTTGGGCCGCGATCCTCACCGGCCTCGGGCTTCTGGCCGACGACTTCAAGACGCCCTACTTGAAGGTTTTCGACCTCGCCAACGGCGATGTCGCGCATCTGCGCGACGACATCGCGATCCCGATCGAGCCATTCTTCGGCACGATGGGCGTATGCCCGGCTGGCGCGAACAAGCAAGCGGTAATGCCGCCGGGGCCGTTCGGGGGGAACATGGACACCCGCCAGCTCACCCGCGGCAGCACACTCTACCTCCCGGTGCAGGTCGACGGGGCCCTGTTCAGCTGCGGGGACGCCCACGCCGCGCAGGGTGATGGCGAGGTGTGCGTCACGGGCATCGAGGCTCCTATGTATGCCACGCTGCGCTTCACCCTCCAGAAGGGTCGGCGGATCCCCGCCCCTCAGTTTGTCACACCCGGACCGCTCGTCCCGCGCGTCAATTCCGGAGGATGGTACGGCACCACCGGGGTCGGACCCGATCTATTCAAGGCCGCCCAAGACGCAGTGCGGGCGATGATTGCGCATCTCTCAGGGACGTACCGCCTGTCGGCCGAAGATGCCTACATCCTGGCCAGCCTTTGTGTTGACCTGAAGATTTCGGAGATCGTCGATGCAGGTCAATACATCGTCAGTGCGCTGCTGCCGCTTGCGGTGTTTCGCTCGTGAGGGACTGGTTGCCCCGTGGACGTTGGGATGGGAGCAACGGCCAAGAACCCACTAACCCGCGGCGTCCGGTATCGGTTGTCTCTACCACGGCGCAATCTGGTAAGTCGTACCATTCGTCTCCGGGCTCAACAACCGGAGTCGGCTCGGCGAAACGTCGAGTGCCGCGATAAATTGAGACGTAGTGCCCGGTTACACTCGGACCGTATCAGCCACCTCCCATGCGGGGCGAGAGGCGGACAACCCTTCGCCCAACAAGGACAGGACGCACTCCGCATGCTCGTGATAGGAACGACGCCGGGGGGACGCGTCGGGGTTTCCAGATTCCAACCGCTTAAGGCATTGCCGCGACAATCTTTCGGAATTCATCCTCAGTAAAAGCTCGCAGAGTTTCCGTATGAATGGTGCCTTGCGCACCCGAGGCAAGGAGGCTCGCGGCGACTTTCTCGTCGCTGGGCGCATCGACAATGACGACCGCGTCATACCGCCCCATGGTCAAATAGAACGCTTTGAACTCTCCGCCCGCCGCCCGAACCCTCTGCCTTGCCGCATTGACCCGATCGGGGGCCTGCTTGATGGTCTCGATGCCCTTTTGCGTATAGTTGACGAGCGTGATGTAGGTCGCCATCTTCCTTCCCCCTTTTGATTCGTTTCTCCGCACGTCTCCCCCGGGCCCACCTGGCTTCGCCTGGTGTCCTCGAGAACCCTTGGCTCCTCCGATGCCCCTCTATTAAAACGCTCGCCTCCTAAGGACGCAACGCGGCTCCGGCGGAAGAGTGGGAACGGCAGGGAATGGTCCGGCCGATTACGGACGGGCCTCACCCCAACTGCCATCATTGAGCTGGCGAAAAATTCAGCAAGCACTGCGGGGAGCGCACGTGCGGCAGACGGACGCCGACGTCAGAGCCACGTCCAGTCCGAAGCCGGCACCAACGGCGCGCGGCGGCCCATTCGACGACCCGTCAGGTTCGATGGTGGGGAGCTTGAGATCCCGTCACTGTGGCCCGCAGATCCAGAGGCGGCCATCTGTGCTGCGTCATACTTTTTCCGTGCCGCGCGAAACTTCCGCAGAAAATCGACGGTCTCGTCGGGAAGCGTCTTTCCGGACGCCACATGATCCGGTCCGGTATTGTACGCGGCGGCCACCTTATCCCAGTCGCCGTCGAACCGTTTGTACAGCTGCGCAATGTACGCGGTGGTCCCTTCCACATTTTGTTGGGGGTCGCGCGGATCGACCCCGAGAGCTTGAGCCGTCGCCGGCATCAACTGACCGACACCGATGGCTCCTTGGGGACTCACTGATTCCTGCCCACTATCCTCGGAATCGAGAATGCTTCGCACTGCCCAGTACGGAACCCCGAACTTCCGAGCGGCCCCATGGGCATATTGGTCGATATCCCGGGATCCAGACGGCTTGAAGGTCCTGGCACGGAGAACCGCAGGCGGAAACGCTGGGCTGGGCGTTACGCGCTTCTCGAAGGTCCCGGCCGAGGGATTCACGATGGCGGTCGTCCCCATCATGATGAGCGTTGTGCCCGCCGCAATCAAGGTCTGGAGACGTGTCGGGGCCCAGGCCCACCCAAGACGCTCATAAGGAATCGGTTCCCCCACAAGCACCTCAGCGTCGACCCCGACGCCACGAGGCGTATCTTTCATGACGCTCTCCTCCTTCTTGGGTGTCGGTCGACGCATGGTCCATAGGTCGATACCGACAGTCCAGAGACGGGGTGGGTGTCTTAGCGGCTGCTTGATTCCATCATCTGAGGGGGGGGGGCCCTCATCCAATGGGTGGAACCGGGTCTCTATTGGTGTGCGGGTAGCTATCTAAATGATGAGGAAGAGATCCGTGGTGAGCGGCGCTGGACCGCCGCCCTCCCGGAGGGTTCTCGCAATCTTCAGAGTGCGGCGCTCGCGATGGCTGCAATATTGTGCAAGGTGCGATATCGCCCTCTCTGGCGGGGAATAAAGGCCCGGCAGCCTGCCGGCGAGATAGGGGAAAAGCGGGCTCGAGAACACATCCGCGCTAACATGATCCCGTGCATCCGCGCTCGATTCATTACCATCCCCTCCCGAACCCCCCTGGTAAAACCCAAGCACCATCCTCCCGTCGAGACCGCCTCAACACGGCGAGAATTCCCTCTATTCTCGCCAATGTGGCACGCTTCACACGTCAGGAGTGATCCGGGGCACAGCGTTCGACCACCGGCGCGCCTATGATAGAAGCCACGACGGGCGGCAAGTTCGCCAGATCTAGGAGGAAAGGGCTCATGGCCTGGTACCAGTGCTCGTGCGGACTGCTTAAGGAGGTCACCCCGCGATTCGGCGATACGATTACATCTGTCATCCACCTCCACCGTCGTGAGCGCGTTGACGGGACCGCGGCGGTCGTTTGGATGAAGGAGATTGGCGGGCCAATCTCTGCCGATTTGGATCAGCCGGGCGCACCCCGCCAGCACCAGCCCGTCGCCTGAGATCTCGGGGGTCCCGAGGGCTACCCCCCGTCCGGGCTCGCAGTGCGAATGCCGGACGAAATGCATCGGCCGGCCGCCCGATCGGGACCGTCCCTCGGGATCGCAGTGGGATCACAAAGCATCAATGATACCACTCCAGGAGATCGCTGGGGATACGTCAGGGCTAGAAGGGGCGACGCAGTTGCTTGAGTCCGTTGGACACGATCATGTGGAGCAGCACGAGCATCGCCTCCTGGACCTCAAGCGAAGTCCCGTCCACCCAAGGGATCGGTAGGCCGAACATGCCGTCTCCGGCCCCGTGCAACGCGCACTGTTCGATCACCCTGCGCTCCTCCTTTGGATCGGGCAAAAGTGTGGGGTCACGGCGCAGCAGCGCCAAGCAGGCCGCAGTGCCGTAAGCGCCCCAATTGCTCGTATTCGAAATCACAAGGACGTCTGTTTTGACCGTCGTGGCCATTCCGTTCCCGCAAGGGCACTGGCACTTCATCCCGTACTCGAGGACGCGACGCACCGTGTCGTAGATCAACCCGCAGCCAAGCTCATTTCCTCCGTCGCCGAACCCGATCGTCGCGACCCG
Source organism: bacterium (assembly GCA_035307765.1). NCBI lineage: Bacteria > bacterium. The sequence goes on from DATGHU010000018.1 coordinate 67,386, forward strand.
GCGCGATTGTGCGGCGTGGATGAGATGCTGCGCCTTACCGGTGTGGGCGGTTCCATCGACGCCTCTCAGGCTGTGGATGACACCCTTGGCGTTCGGCCCGAGCTTCTCGACGGCGATCACCACAGAGGGCTCGTATTGTGACAGGATGGCATCCGCTTCTCGTCGGCCCTCCTCGTCCCCGACGGGATAGGAACGCAACACGACGGCACCGGGACGGCTCGTCGCCAGCGCGTCGTCCAGCAACGGCAGCCCCCCCGCGCCGGCTGCCGCCCGCACCCCCGGCATATATGGCGGCTCGGTGAGCAGAACGATCCTGGCTCCGAGCCCGCGCCCGATTGCGCGGGCGAGCGCCACGGCACCGGGCGGACCGTCGGTCTCGCCGGAGGGCAGATAGGGGGGCGTCCCGGCACCGGTGATGATCACCACCGTGTCCTTCGCCCCCACCCGTTCTTGGAGCAGGCGCGCCGCGCGCAGGCTCAGCGGCGATCCCCCCTGAGCCTCCCGTGCCGCTCGGTACAGGGGCTCGATGATGCCCCGATCGATCCCCGGACTCCGCATTTCCACACATATCAGCCGATCGATGCTCTCTGCGATAATCTCAGGCATCGCTCTCCTCGTTTCAAAGGGGTTAATGTAGCCGCGCTCGGCGGCCCGATTGCGCCGACTCGATCAAACCAGTGGTCGCTGCCGTGGCATCCGCGCCATCTTTCCTCCGCACGTCGACATCGCATTCACCCCCCGGGCTGTCTCGGGATGCCCGAGTGTGGTTCCCCGGCATTCACAGAATATCCTTAATTCGCCATTAAGTTGGCTTTTCGACCTCCCTCGCTCGCTTCCAGTCACAATCGTCCGTCGGTACCTCGAGAGCCAAGTCCAGACCCAGAAGGGAGTGGTCCAGGACTATCAGCCTTTGATGGAGGTTCGGAGATAGGCTACCGCATCAAAGTTGGGCATACAGATGTCTCGAGGGTCTGGAAGGGATGGTCCGCTGAGGGATGCGGTCCAGTAGGCGCAGATGCGACCATCAGATGGCGAAGAATGATCGCGGGCCTGTGACAAAGTATATGATGAAGCGGAAGGGAGGAGCCTATGAACCCTGGGTCGGCTATTCTGATTGCCATTTCTCTTTTGGGATACGCCTCACCGCTCGCAACGGCTCAGGAACCTGATCCATCGAACGCAGTGTTCATGGTTCATATCACGGATCGTGACCCGGTTTTTAACAGTACAACGCAAGAATATCGAGTACATTCATATGGTTTCTGCACCGCATTTTTCATCGGCGCAGAAGGAACAGCAATGACCAACAGCCATTGCGGAGCGCGGGTTGTGAAAGACCCCGACAAATATCGGATGATTGCGATTGTAGGAACAGAATGGTATGACGTGCAGATGATCTGCGCAAGTCATCTTCCCTATGATGCCACAACGCACCCGAGAGAGGTCGAGTTTTCCAAAGATGTCTCGGAAATCAAATTAATTCCTTCAGACGCATACGCCGGAAAAAAGACGACATTCTATTACCCCATCAAGGAACTGGAAATGAGGCCATGGGCGACGCCGCATCAAGGCGCGTTGCCGGCCTTTCCGTTTTTGGTGATTGATGGTCATCCGCAGGGAGATGTTAGAGTGGTTGGGTTCGGGCAAATCGGGGCCATTCCTGAAAAGTGGACTGCCAGGGGGGTGGTGGAGAAATTCTTCAGAGCACGCGATGGCACCGAGACGTTCGGCATTGAGATGGACAATGGACGGGCGCAACCGGGGGACAGTGGCGCTCCGGTCCTGAATGGTCAGAACCGAGTCGTTGGTTTATGGACGTGGCACGACACCACTAAGAGCAACATGGGATATGCGCAAAGTAATAGTGTTCTGAGAAACTTCTGCCATTAGCCCGCAGTGCCTTTCATGCGCACGCTCCTAAGAAATAGCTGGAAAGGATGACCGCTCAGCTCGCCTTTCTCAGTGCGATCGTGCTTCTCTACCCTCGAAGCTGTTGGTGGGAGAGAACATCTGAAAATAGGGACACTCCGCACATATGGAATCCCGCCGATCAATAGCATGGCCGAGGGCTGAAGACGCAGGCGGAAAATGCGCTCGGGAAGCGCTCCCTACGATGCGGCCGAAGGCTTACGGATTCCTCTGCGCCTCGGTCGCAGGACAAGTTCGCCCCCGCAGTTTGGGCATATATGCATCAGTTGAGAGGTACAGTCTCCACAAAAGGTGCACTCGAAGCTGCAGATATACGCCTCACCTTCCACCTGCAACACGCGGTTGCACTTTTCGCACTTGTCCCGCATCTCTAACGCCATGATTCTCACCAAGAAGCGAAGTCATTCAGTCGAGAAATTCTTACGAACCGGGCCCGTCACCTTCCGAACAGGTGACATACCCGCGGCCAAGCGAATTCCCGAGTGGGAGAGGCGCAGAACATCAACGTACGGGCATAACGAACCGCCTCCGAGCCATGGCTGATCGAGAAAAGGGGTAGGCGTTTGCCATCGACTAATGCAAGGCGTGCAGTGGCTGCTCCCCGCGTTATCAGCATCGAGGACCTGCGGTCCCTGGCTCGGGCCCGCCTGCCGAAAGTGATATTCAACTACCTAGACGGCGGCGCAGAGGGGGAAGTCACGCTTCAAGAAAATCGCCGGGCATTTGCCACTGTAACATTCCGACCTCGTTATGCGGTCCCTGTTCCCAAGTGTGACTTGCGCACTCGCGTCCTGGGCCACGACCTTTCTATGCCCGCTCTCCTCGGTCCCGTAGGTTATAGTCGGCTGTTTCATCCCGGCGGCGAAATAGCCGCCGCCAGAGCAGCAGGGACAGCGGGGACGGCTTATATTCTCTCCACGGTCTCTGGGCACCGATTGGAGGATGTAAAAGCAGCCTCCTCCGGGCCGGTGTGGTATCAGCTCTATTTGGTGGGTGGGCGGGAGGCCGCTGAGGCAGGGATCGAACGCGCCCGACTGGCGGGTTTCACAGCGTTGGTCGTCACAATTGATACGCCCGTCGTGGGCATGCATGAAGAGGAACTGCGCAATGGCGCAAAAGAGTTGCTGTCCAAAAACGCGGTCGCCAAGATCCCCTTTCTGCCGCAGTTGCTGGCGCGTCCGCGATGGCTCGCCGCTTTTCTGCTCGACGGCGGCGTCCCCAAGCTGCCTAATATCGTCATTCCGGACAGCGGGCAAATGACCCTCATCAACGCCCGTGCGGGCCTATTACGCGCCGCCTTCACTTGGGAAGACCTGCGATGGATCCGCAGAGTCTGGCCCGGCCCGATAGTGATCAAAGGAGTTCTCACGGGCGACGATGCACGACGAGCCGTCGATGAAGGAACTGCAGCCGTCGTCGTATCAAATCACGGCGGACGCCAGCTCGACTGTGTTCCGGCGTCGTTGAAGGTGCTTCCCGAAATCGTCGCGGCCGTGAATGGCAAAGTCGAGGTGCTCATGGACGGCGGCATCCGTCGTGGCAGCGACATAATCAAGGCAATTTGTCTGGGCGCCAGCGCTGTCCTGGTCGGGCGCGCTTACGCCTATGGGCTTGCCGCCGGAGGCGAGTCCGGTGTCGCTCGGACGCTTGAGATCTTGCAGGCCGACTTGGAGCGTACGCTCAAACTTCTTGGGTGCGCGTCCATTTCCGGCCTTGACCGCTCCTACGTACATGTCTCGACCAACTAAACGGGCAAGCGATTACTCGTGGTCTGAACCCAATCGAGTTGGATGAGTCGTAGTGCGCTTCCTCTCCATCTTAGCTGTGATTACCATCCTTGTCGCCATGCCCATCCTTGTCGCCATGCCCATCCTTATCTCCGTGCCCATCCTTGTCGCCATGCCCATCCTTATCGCCATGGCCTTCCTTGCCTCCATGCCCATCCTTGTCGCCATGGCCGTGATCGTCGGAGTCGCTCCCATTATTGCCCCCACCGGAGTTGCTTCCCCCGCCAGAGTCG